>JBAZRU010000226.1:3129-9602 GCA_041662805.1 Candidatus Hydrogenedentales bacterium
TATTGCATCGTGAGACTTCTGTATTACACGCAGCGCGGGCTTCGTCGCGCTGGGCGGTCATGTCCGCCACCGCCTGCGCCTCGGAGTCGGCAATAGCTTGGACGCAAGCTGGATCGTCTGGCCATAACTTGTGAATATTATGCGCAAGTTTCCTGCGCCGCTCCTCAACCTTTGCGTGTTCGTTGCTCATGGTAATTTCCATTTTAGGTATGCGCGGATCGTCGCTTGGGCCTCATCGAAACCGCAGCAGACTGCGGTTGAGTACCCGCGCTTTTCCAATC
Organism: Candidatus Hydrogenedentales bacterium; assembly: GCA_041662805.1. Taxonomy (GTDB): domain Bacteria; phylum Hydrogenedentota; class Hydrogenedentia; order Hydrogenedentales; family SLHB01; genus JAIBAQ01. The sequence goes on from JBAZRU010000226.1 coordinate 3,411, forward strand.
GCTCCAATTCAATGTCCTGCGCGTCAGTTGTGCGGCCTTTTTCGGACTTCATTTCAATCCACAGCCCGCAGGATTCGAGCGCCGGGACCGCAAGAAACAGATCCGGGGTTCCCGCCCTCATTCCTTCCGCTTTCAACCGCGCGCCGTTTTTCTTCGTGCGTGCGCCTTGAAGCGGGAAAGCCATTAGGTCATTTGGCTCTAGGTTCCATTGCCCGCAGTTCGCATCCCACCAGCGTACAAGCGCCTGTTGATCTTGGGACTCGGAACGCCGAGAGGAGAGCAGCGGCTTCGTTCGCTGGCGGATGCGCTTCTTGGTGGCCTGAACAACCGACTGCGGCGCGCTTGAATATGGTTCCGCGTGCGGGGTGCTGCCCGGACGGTAGAGCTGCGCGGCGTTGAGGCGGATCATGTCCTCGCTGGCGTGAGGAAACTTGGCGCGTAGTTGGTCGGCTGTCATGGCTTGATGCTCGCGACCACGATCATGCCGACCACGAAGCAGATCGCGCACAGGATGAGGATGCTTTGCGGGCTCATGGTTATCTGCCGTGCTCGGCGAGGAGTTTGTCGGCTTTTGCCATTGCAGCGTTCCACTCATCTTCGTATTGATATAGCGGGGGGCCGTTCCGTTCCATTTCGTCACGCATCTCGCGAAGTGATGCGAGAACAGCGTGTAGTGCGTCTCGTTGTTCGTCACACACTTTCCACAGGTTCAGCGTGGTTTCGTGGTTAAGCGCGAGCGTGTACGTCCCGTCGTTCTTCGGGTCGCTGACGTTATCGCAGATAATGTCGCTTGGGATCATATCGCCATCTCCAGTTGCGCGGTGTCGTTGCGCCACGTTCGCCGTTCGCGCTCGCGTGCGAATGTTCGTGAGTCGTCCAGCATCTTGAGAGCCGAGGCGCGCAGGGACTTCTCGGCGTGCCGAAGGTCGTCGTCCGTCGCGTGGTCGAGCAACCTGTACCCGCAGTTCGGGGCCGACACGACGCGCGGGCGCAGCTCAGAGGCGAGCCGACGCACCTTGCGCTTGCCCGACTCCGACGAATCGCCGAACATCGCGACGGCCAGATCCTCGCCCGACATTCCTTCCGGGCGCGCGGACAGCAGCGAGAGCAAACGTGTTTGTGCCGGGGTCATACTCCACACATTCCCTCGCACTCGGCGTTAAATCCGGCGAGCAAGCCTTGGCCGTTTTCGGTGTCGGTCGAGAAGTCAACCTTGTCGAGAGGGATGCGGCGCGAATGAAGAAACGGGACGGACTTACGGACTTGGACTTCGCGCCATGCCGCTTGAACCCGACGCTCAAAATCTACGGCAAACGCGAAGGCTTCCGGTTCATCGTTTTTAATGCGCCTCCATTCCCGGTCATGGTGATAAGGGCAATAGCAACAAGCGGACCGCGGTGGTTCTGGAAAACCATGCGCCTTCATCCACTCCAAACACTTTCTCCGGTTCATTTCTGCCTCGATTAACGGATAACGATTTAGCGCCCACGCAACGCGCGAAGTCTTCATCCGCTGCGCTTCGTCCGTCGAAATTCCGATCCACGAAACCACGCCAACGGTTTTCTGACCCCTCTTAATCTTGCCGACTCGCCGCTGTTCTTTAGTAAGCGGCATCAGCTTGTGGTCGTAGGTGCATCCGCGCATTGAGACGTGGCCCCGCGTGCCGTCTGGATGAAGCGTGAAAAACGGGATGTGACCATTGGTAAATCCTCCTTTGCCATCGCGCCGCGGTTTCACCGTTGTTGCGCGTTCGCTCAGTTTGCCCCGCGTCACCCGATACACCGGGAACGGTAGCCTCGGCTCCAGCCAGTCGAGCCACTTGTAAACGCTGGCCGGCTCATCCTGCGTGTCGGCGAAGATCGCGCAATGTGGCATCGGCGTGATCTCGCCGGCAGCGGCCATGAGTGCCATTGTCGAAGACTGCACGCCAGCGCCGAGGCTGATGATATGGAGCGGCTCAGAGACGAGGCGGGTTTGCGGGGCGGTCATAGGGCAAGTACCTCCTGCCGCATTCGGTTCGCGGCGATCTCGCAGTAGCGTTCTTCGATCTCGATGCCCACCGCCTTGCGCCCAAGGTCTTTTGCGGCGCGCAACGTGGTCCCGCTGCCCATGAAGGGGTCGAGAACGGTATCGCCTTCCGCGCTTCCAATTTGAACGTAGCGGCAAACCAGATCGTAGGGTTTGACTGTCGGGTGTTCGCTATCGCGCACGGTTGGAAGCTGCACAACCTTCCGCTTTAACTCCGCGTCGCCTTCAAAGTATGCCCCGCTCTCGCGGATATGGATGCAGAACTCCGCGTCGCCACGCCACACACCGTTTGCAAACGGGGCCGCGTTGACCTTGTTCCACACGAGAAGCGTAGTCGAAAATTTGCGCCCCTCACCCCAAGACATCAGCCGAGAAACCTGCTTGTTTGAACAGAAGCAGAAGGCGTTGAATCGGCCCATGTGCTTTGCGGCCTCGGCAAACATCCACTCGTGATCGAACCCAGCGGTAAGGTCGGTGTAATCGGTGCCCTCAAACTTCCTCAGACTCATCCCGTAGTGCGAATCACCTGGAGGTGAGTTGCTGAGAATATACGGCGGGTCCGTCAGCAGAAGGTCAAAGCGCCCCAACTGCGGCACGATCTCGCGGCAGTCGCCGTGGTAGATTGTCACCGCAGAATCTTGGTAGTACGGCTTCACGTCAAAACCTCCACTTGTCGCGGAACACCCACCCGGCGACAAAGCCGATGGCGAGCGCGGCGAGGATGATGGTTGCGGTGGCGGTCATTGGGCTTTCTCAGCAGCGGTCTTCCACGTCGGCAGTTTATCCTTGAGCAGAACCCGCTCGGCTTTGGTCAGTGATTCCTTCCACCACTTTTCGAGTGCTGCCGGACCACTCGGCGCAATGGCGTCACCGGCAAAGGTCAGCGCGTCCATGCTGCGCGGAGCTGGGTCGCTCGCCTGCGGTTGCGGCTTCGCCACTCCGCCAAGCGCCCACTCCGCCAGCAGCTTTCCAGACTCACGGGAGAGTGTTTTATTCACCGGCACAAGCGCCCGGTGCTGCTCTTGGAGTTTGATCGGCTTCGGGATTCCTGGCGCCTCGGCCAGCAAAAGGAATGATGCCGTCAACTCGTAGGGAAGCATCTTCTCGCAGATCGGAATCCATCCCTCCAAACTTGTCGGCGTCTTCTTGGCGACGATCTTGACCCGGCCATCCTCGCGGATCATTTCAATCTTCGGCTCGGCGCGGAAGCACAGGATGACATGACTGCGCATTTGAAGAAGTCGCTGGACCATCTGCTTGTGGGCCATCTTCGGTTTGATCCATGCCGCCATCTTGCAGGCTTCGCGCTTCTTCCAATCGTCGCCAGCCATGCGGTCAAGTTCCTCCTCCTGCCAATCCAAGATCCCTCCGTCGCCCGCCCAGACGTGCGAGACCGAATCCACAACCACGACTCCGTAGCCCGCGGCCTCCGCCGCGATGATGGCGTCAAGGTAGGTCTCAGGGCGGAATGGGGCGCGGATCTCGGCATGATCAAAGGCGAAGGTCTCGGCGTAGTGCCGCGCGCGGCCGCTCTCCGTGTCGATGACGGCGAACGGCTTTCCGCCAGACATGCCGGTTGCCAATTCCATCGCGGAGTAGGTTTTCCCGCTGCCTGTGCCTCCACTCACGCCAAGGAGGAGGGGAACATTGGTCCGGGTGGCCCGTTGAAACACGATACTCATGGTGAGAGTCCTTCCAGTTTGGCCGCATACCAGGACGGCGGTTCGATGATTAGGTTCGTGCCTGAGTAGCTGGGCCAGGTGTTCGTTGCCATGCACTCTCCCCAAAGGGCGATGGCGCGGCTCACGATCATATTCCCGAACGACAGCCATGCCTCCGTCATGGGGACCACGCGAACGGTATGCGGCGGATCGGCCTCGATGAAGGCGAAGAGGAAGCTGAACCTGCCGGCGTAATCCGGCAGAAGTTGCCGAAGGCCGCGAAGATAGAAAGCGGCCTGCGCGTTGTAACCGTGATCGATAATCGTCCGGGTGATGGAATCGGCCGACACGCTGGCGCACGTTTTGAAGTCCCATACGTCGCAGAATCCGCCCGCGTCCTGAACCAGCCGGTCGATCCTTGCCCGGCATGTCACTAGGTCCGACTCCTGCCAAATGGCCGTGACTTCGGGTTTCCCGGCGTCAAATGGGTTGAGCGTGTCGGGCCGCTGGCTGATGGCTTTTTTCATCGCCCCGGCGCAGGATCCCGCCGCTTCCAGCATCGCCTTTTTCACAGGAGTCCTGCCGGATGCCCGGACTTCATCCCGCCATGATCGCGCCTCCTTGGTTCGGAACTCGTCAAATTCACTGACCACGTATTCCGCCGTCTCCTCCGGTTGGCCGGCGAGGAGCGCGTGAACCAGTCCCCCGAAGTCCATTTCCCGCGTTGCTTCGATGTCACGGGTGCCGCCAAGCCGCGGGTGCTTGAGTCGGGCGTGGGCCGGCGTCTGCTCGACGATGATCCGTGCAATGCCGGACGAGAGCGAAGGCTGCGCGCACGGATCGGCGTGATAAACGGCAGAAGGAACGCCTTCATGCAGTCCAACACCCAGCGTTTCGGTTTTCGTGGTCATGGTCAGTAAAGGGATCGATGGGGCTTGGTTGCTGTTCGTCCAAACGCTCCCGGAGTTCTTCCGTTGTGCTTCCCGTGTCCGCCGCCGTGCTCACGGACCGCAGCCTGCCATTGAAAAGTTTGCGTCGGGTCAACCCCCTTCTGTTTCGAAAACATGGCCATGACCGCAGCCAATGCAATGTGCAGACGACCGCGGCGCGTTGCCGGGCGTTTCATTACCGGAGTAGTGCTCATAAAAGCGGGTACTGGTGCTTCGGCTACTCGACCGCCTTCGCGCGCTCGGCCAGCATCGCGTCGGCCCTGCGATATGCTTCTTTGGCCGAAGTTTCCGCATCATTCACCCATTGTTCATTGGAATATGACGCCAGCACCCCAGCCAACGCCTGCCCCGCAAACCAGTCGCGCAGGGTCATGCCAACGTAACCATAATGAACCCCGCCTTCTTCGCTGTGGCTGGCCGGCCTCGGAAACGCTGGGCCTCCGTCGTTTGGCGTGCTCATGTTCCAAGTGGGTACTGGTGCTTTGGTTTCACCTGATAATTCGGGGTTTCGACATTCGCCCACACTGCGCGATCTGCGCGCATGGACTTGATGACGCCGTAATTTCTGCGGGGCGGAGGCGGGCCGTCGGGGTAGATGACCGAACAGGAGATTTCCCCAATCTGATCGTCGCCGTCGGAAATGATCCGGGCCTTCTCGGTCTCCTGCTCGCGCCCGATGAGATCGTAAAGTGCGCTGCTCGCAGCCTGCCGGATGGTGGCGCGGTTCTTGCGCGCGGATTCGAGTCCGGCGGGAATAGAAATTTCGATGATGATCTTCATGGCTTGATGGTCGCTTCCCTTTCGAGCGCGTCGGCCTGCTGGCGAAGAATCTTGGCCTCGGCCAGTTTCGCGGGCGCGTCATTCAGATCGACCTTCTCACTCAGCTTCGCCCGCAACCGCTCCAGGTCTGCGAGCGTGTATTCGATTTCGATGATCCGCGCCGCGCCGGACATGAGGCGTTCCATTTCGGCAATGGGATACGTCCGCCACTCTTCGAAGCATCCGGCTTCCATGAGAGCAAACACCGCTTTCTCTGCGGGCGACACGACGGAGGGTTTGGCGATCATTTGCGCGCCCTCCGCGTTTTCCGGCAGAGCAGCATGAGTGCCCCGGCCTGTGTTGATGGGTTCGGGTTGCCCTGCCCTTTAATCCAAAGCTGGATTGACCGCTGCGTGACTCCGCACGCTTGCGCGGCCCCAGCGGTCCCGACCTTGGCGACGTGCGCCCTGAGTTTCTCCGCAAAGTTCATGGCTCCGACGGTGGGAAACCATTTCGCCGCCGTCAACACCCAAAAACGAATCTTTTTCGCTTTACGTCTTTTTTACGATTGAAGTTTTGGCTTGCAACCAGGGCCGCGGGCGCGTTGGAATCTCGGCCGCTGACGATCACCAGCGTTTTTCACTCTTCGAAAACTTTCCCGAAAGGGCGTCCCGCCTCTGACCGTCTTGTGCCGTGGTTTTTACTGCGGGTGATCCTCGACGGCGGGGGCGGGACGGATTTCTCCTTAGCTGCGCCATGAAGTCGCCAGCCTTCCAGTTCTATCCCGCGGACTA
>JBAZRU010000227.1:0-8414 GCA_041662805.1 Candidatus Hydrogenedentales bacterium
GAATCGCCGAAGCCGAAAGCATCCCACTGGTCGACATCTATCGAATCTTCACGGAACACAACCGGCAACACCCCGAACAGCCACTTCTCCTCGACGGCATGCATCCCAACGACTGGGGACACCGATTGATCGCGGACCACCTAGTTGCCGTGATTTCGGATCTACTGGAAGAGACTCCCGCCAAGGCGAACTAAGGCTTGAGCGAATGCGTAAATTCAGGGGGGATAGGAATGCACGTCCAATACCACGCGGATTTAAAACGACTTCTTGACGCAACGGTGCCGGCAGGAGTACAACCGTAGGCGGTTGCCAGAGTGTAGAGAGGCAGGCGTTGCCTTTCGCCCCGCCGGGCGCGGGCGTACGACAATGCCGGTTTCGTTCGACAGCCGTCACCGACTGGACACAGTCACAAGGATAAGGACACCCCTTAAATGAAGCTCACACGACGAGAGGCGATTGGAATGATGGGAGCGGCCGCGATTTCGACCCAGTTTGCGGGGTCGGCGTTTGCTGCGGAAGCGAAGTCCACCAAGGGCATCGCGATGCAGTTGTACACCATGCGGGATCCGGCCAAGGAGGACCTGCCAGGCACGCTGAAGAAGGTCCGCGAAATCGGATTCGAGTATGTTCAGTGGAGCGGCATGCCGGACCTTCCCGCCGACAAGATCCGCGCGGAATTGGATGCCGCCGGGCTGAAAGCCATTGCGTGTCACACCAGCGTGGAGCAATTCGAAAAGGATCTCGACGGTGCCGTTGCATTTTGGAAGACCGTTGGCGTCGACTTTGCGGGCCCTGGCGGCATGATGGGCGATTGCCAGGAGTCGCTTGAAGCGTGGTTGCGCGGTGTGAAGCGTCTCGACGCGGTCGGCGCGAAGATGCGCGAGAAGGGCATCCGTCTCACGTACCACAATCACGCCGGCGAGTTCGAGAAATTCGAGGGCGACGACCGCTGCAAGTTGGACATCCTCTTCGCGGAGGCGAAACCCGAAAACGTGTTCGCCGAGCTTGACCTTGCATGGGTGAAGGTTGGTGGCGCGGATCCTGCCGCGTACATTCGCAAGTATGCGAAGCGCTGTCCGACGGTGCACGCCAAAGATTTGACGGCTGATTCGGGTAAGGGCAAGGTGAAGTTCACCCCGCTCGGCAAGGGTTCCCTGGACTGGACCGATATCTTCGTGGCAGGCAAGGAAGCGGGCATCGAGTGGTACATCTACGAGCAAGACGATACGGGCGGCGATCCGTTCGGTTGTGCGAAGACGAGCTTCGATTTCCTGGCCAAGAATTTGCTGTAAGCATTGCTAGAGTCTCCGCGGGCGGTGGGGAGAAGACTCCCCACCGCCTTTTTTGTTGCCGGCCTCTCCCGACCACCGCGGAAACGATTGTGGTACAGTAGCAGGGGGATTTGAACGAAGCGGGGGATTCGACTACGCCCATGCAAGTACCATCGTCGCGCAGAATCGTTGTCCTGCTTTCCGTGCTCGGTGGCGTCGCGCCGATTGGATTGTACTTGTTGGCAATGTCAGGCGTGCCGCGCGTTACGGCGACAGAAGCGCTAGCACTGCGGAAGCAGTCGCCGGATTCGGTTGTACTCGTCGACATACGCGACTCAACTGCATTCCAGGAACGTCGCGTGGCCGGAGCCGTCCTGTGGCCCTTGAGCGAGATCCGCGCGCGGACCATAGACCAGGGCCTGCCGGACGCAATTCGTGATAAACGGCCTATTCTCTACTGCAACAACGGATTCCTCACGCTGGAGGGTGTCAAGAGAGTCCGTGCGCTTGGGGGCATCGATCCCGTGATGGTGCAGGGTGGTCTTGCTACTTTTACGGTGGTTGACGATAGGGTGCTCAATCGTCAGCAGATGGAAGAGCTTTTCGAAGGCCGCGGCGAACTCCCTTATCGCGATGTGCCGCTCGTTGACCAGTGGGCGCTCTTTCTGACCGGTTTCGTCATCAAACCTTTGTATATGTTCTTGTCCTTCGTCCTTATCGTTTGCTTGTGGCGGCAGACCAAGGCTGATCTCGCGGCGCTGCGATGGGCGCTCATCTTCTTTCTCGTGGGTGAGACCGCGTGCGCCGTGAACTACATCGTCTTCGCGCACGAATCGCACCTCGCCGAATTCATCCACAGTTACAGTATGGTCTTGACCTTCGCATTTCTTGTCTTTGTCATGTTTGAAACAATAGACACCAGGGTCATCCATTTCACCGATACGAGCGATTCCTGCGCACTTCGGCCTCTGTGCGCGGTGTGCCACCGAAATGACGCCGGGGTCTGCGGTCTGGTGCGCCTCTTCCAATTCATTATTCCGGCCATGCTCGTGACGTCTTTTATGCCCTTGTGCTTTATTCCTGAGATGGCATCGTACAACACAAAGATTCTTCTGACGATGTACAACTCGTCGCACCCTGTTCTGTATCAAATCCATGAATCGAGGGTGTGTCCCCTGTTTGCAGCCGTGCTGTTCGGACTCTCGTGGTGGGCCTTGTGCCGCGCGCACAACAAGGATATTTGGCTAGCGAGAATCTTGTTCTGCGCCGGTGTCGGTTGTCTAGGATTCGGCATTTTCCGCGTGACGCTTTTCGCCATGTTCCATGAGAATCTCGAATGGTTCAATTCTTGGGAAGAGATTACCGAGTTTCTGCTGGTTGCCGGGATCGCCGCAATCTTGCATGTCTTTCGAAAAGGACTCTTCATGGCTACCCTTGAGCAGGAAGGAGAGGGTTGTGCCCAGTAGTCCTTGTCGCAGCAACCCCGGAGGCCCCGAGAAACTCGCCGTGTTTCTCCGGGGAACTCCCGATGCACGCGTTTTCACGCATCCCATCGAGCATCCGTCGCGGCCCACCGGATTCTGCCCGTGCGACGGAGCGTTTCTTAAGTCGCTTTGGTTCTACCTCAAGGCTGGACTTCTACAATTCTTGATGAAGCAGCCCTACAACAAACCGAAGATATGGTATCTCCGAAAACTTGGTGTTCAAATTGGCGAGAACGTCTACATATCCGTTGGCGCCTACATCGATCCCTTGTTTCCTGAATTGCTGTGTATTGAGGACAACGTGATGATCGGTATGGAGGCGCGGATTATTCTGCACGAGTTTGCCATCGGCGAATTCCGTGCGGGCAGAATCACGTTGCGGAAAGGGTGCCTCTTGGGTGGCTATTGCCTTCTTCGTCCGGGTATTGAAGTCGGCGAGTATGCCTCCGTGGCCCCCGCATCCGTCGTTATCCGCGACGTTCCCGCGTATGCCACTGCAATTGGAAGTCCCGCGCGAAACATCTTGAAAGGCACTCCTGACAAGAACGAGCAAACGCCGGAGCCCGCCAACGACGATCAGTGAACGGCTCGGTCCGGCGCAAACGGCTCGCGATAGTGCCAGAAGAGCTCGATATGCGACGCCTTGCCCCGCACGCCCAACGTATTGCGAACACGCATTTCCAACCGATTGATGGCGCTCGGACGAAGCGACCAGACCACGTGCGAGGGACTTTCTTTCCACCCTGCACCGTCGATGTTGATCTCATAGCACTCAAAGTTCGGCGTTTGGCTCGTCATGTCGATAACGATATCGCCCAAGCGTTCACCATGCACCGCCGAAAATGAGACGCTGTTCAATGTGGGATAGAAATCAGACGTGCGGTCGCTGTGCAGGGCGTACTGCAACTTGCGCGGCGTGGCCTTGTCGTGCCAGCACACAAATCCGCTCCACGGCCAGTACGTGGACCCGTTGTTCAACGGGCGCGGCGTCGGGCGCGACAGGAAGTCGCTTCGCGGGATGATTCGCAAAAAGCCCGCGAGATTGTGTTGAGGCGGCCGCTTCGCGGGATCGGGGTCGTTGATCCAGCCCGTGAACGTCGAAATCTCCAAGGGTTGAGGTATTTCCGCTACAGCCTTCACCGGCCAGTTGCACCAAGGTTTGGGGCTCATCCATGGGATAGGCCGTTCGGGGGTGAAGCCGTAACGTTGCAAGAAATAGGCGTGCTGTTCGAGCGCATTGAGCGGCTCGCCAGTTTCGGTGTTGTATTCATAGGAATCGAACACGCTTTCCGGGTCGACAAGCACCCACTTGCCGAGCTCGTCCACGTAGACTTCGACGGATTCGTGATTGAAGAGGCAGACGTGGCGCGCCTGATATCCGAGCGACTGCAGCGCCTGCGTGAAGACGACGACAAACTGCATGCACATGCCGCCCCATCCGTATTTGTCATTTCGGTCAAGCACGGCATGCGCGTTCCACTCCGGATACTCGGGATAGGGCAATTTGTGAAACCACAACTGCGACACGTGATGCCGAACGCGGTTGACCCGCTCAAAATCGTCCCGCGCGCCGTCGATTACTTGATCGAGCTTCAGCCGCTCTCGCAGTGCCTTCAATTCGGAGAGGTCGCCTCGCTCGAAAGGCATTCGAAAGGATGAGTATCGGATTGTTGGATTCTCAATGCTGCGTACATAGAACGTGTCCCTGGGGACCGCGGTGAACGACAGGTTGCGGCGTATCTGCACCCCGTGCAGTACCGGCGTCGCCAGCGGGTTAGCGGTCAAAAGCCGCGCGCGAACCTGCATGTATCGACGTCCTTCCGCATCGAGTGAGTAGGACCCCGGCTGACTGCCGCTATTTTGCCCTCTTGCTCCGCTTCCCAGAACGTGGAACTCCGGCCATGACGCGTCGAGCGGGTCCGGGGTGTCCGCGAAACGAACCGCCAATTCAATGTCCGTGCCCTCCGGAGTAACGCCTGTGCCCAGCACTTTCAGGGTGTCTACGCGGCACTTCGAGAGTAGCGCATCGGAACCATACAGCGAACGCCAAAGATCGATGGGAGGGAGCACGAAGGTTCCCTCTTGCGAGTACCGTTGAAGACTCAACCGAATTGTGTATTCGCCCACGATGTCGTTGTCGGGTCCCAGCTTGCCTTCGGACCAGGTTTGTCCGCCGTCCGTAGACTTTGCAGAGGACTTGCCGACGTCAATTCGCTCAACGCCTTCAGGGAGTGTTCCGCTCGTGATTTCAATCTGCCCCGATGTGACGAGCGACGTGTTGCCTTTGTACGTGAATGCGCCGCCCCCACGCTCGTATTCGTCGGCACGCGCGATCAGCAGGTTGTAGCCTTCTTCGGCGGGCGCATCGCAACCGACGACAATCTCGTTTGGACCTTCAACCAGATACTCGACTTCGACCGGAACCCAATGCCAAACGCCCTCGTGCCAGGGCACGGGAATCCCTTCGATACGATGCCCGTTGACGAGGAGATAGTATGGCGCGGGTTTGCCGGGAGTCCGCGGCTCCATATAAAGCACGACGTGCGCTGCCACGGTGCGCACATCTTCAAGCGTGAGAGTCTTCTTCGCCAGCACGCCGCGGTAGATGGGCTCCGTGTACGGGCCCTTTTCACTGAGCCCCGCGCCGGGCGCGTCGTTCTCGAGCAAGGCAAGGTTGGCGATCGCTACACCTTTGCCGTCGTCGCTCCGCATGACGCCAAGGAGCTGAGCGCTCTCATACATCTCGATTGCGCGAATTTCCTCGGTAATGCTTTTGGTCGACTCTTGGGCTGTGGAAAGACGAGGCAAGAGGCACATTGCGGCCATGCACATGAGCGTCCACACGCTGCATCTTCCGTGTAATCCCACGATAGGAACCTTTCCGATTCGTTGTGACATTCGCGCGCGACCGCATTGAGTCTAGGTGGCATAGGCGTCTATTCTCAAGGACATGAGAAACAAACTGCACATAGCTACATTCCTTCTGATCGCGACGGTTGCCGGATTCCTGGCTGCGCCTGCCGCGCTGGGAGAACCGCCAACGCGCGATGCCATCCTGGCAACCATGCAGCGAGCCACGGATTTCGCCTTCAACACGCTTGCCAATCGCGGTGGGTTTGTATGGCTGTATACGATGGAGCTCGAGCCCTATGGGGAACTCAAGGCACGCCCGAGCATGATTTGGGTCGAGCCGCCGTCTACCCCATCGGTAGGCATCATGTTGCTCGATGCCCATCGCGCCACGGGCGATGCGTACTATCTGGAGCAAGCACGCAAGGTCGCCGAGGCGCTGGCGTGGGGACAGCATCCGTCGGGAGGCTGGCACTACTTCATCGATTTCGATCCCGCCGGCGTTGAGAACTACTACGACACCTTCTTCACGAAATGCTGGGGCTGGCAGGAGTACCTGAAGAAGCGCAAGAACTGCACCTTTGACGATTACACGACGACCGAGCCGACGCGGTTCTTCCTGCGCCTCTACGATACGACCAAAGACCCCGCGCACAAGGCCGTGCTCGACAAAGCCCTCGGGCATATCCTTCGCGCGCAATATGCGAATGGCGGATGGCCGCAGCGATATCCGATTGACCCGGAGCATCCCGACTATTCGGCGTGCGCTACGTTGAACGATGACGTGACCCTGGACTGCATCCTGGTGTTGCTGGAGGCCCATGAACGTCTGGGCAATGCGGAGTATCTCGCCGCGGCGCGCAACGGAATGGACTTCTATGTGCGCGCGCAACTGCCCGCCCCTCAAGCGGGATGGGCGCAGCAATACGACGCTGACCTCAAGCCCGCGTGGGGGCGTCCCTTCGAGATCGCAACCGTCTGCGCTCCGCAAACCCACACCTGCGTCCTTGACCTGTTTCGCTTCTATGCGATCACCGGCGACAAGAAATATCTTGAACCCGTTCCAAAGGCGTTGGAGTGGCTCGACTCCGCGCGCGTTCCCGGCGCGGAAGGATTTACGCACACGTGTTACAACGAAACGGGCACGAACCGTCCCATCTACATTTTGCAGACGGGAACCACGGTGGACGACGTCGCATACACGCCGACCTATGAGGAGAAGGGGTGCTATCCCTACTCGCCACGTCTAACGATTCCCGTCGACGACCTCCGAAAAGAATACGAGCGGCTTGCCGCGTTGTCGCCCGAGGCAGCACGCGAGGAGGGCTTCCGAAACGAACACTCGAAGGAGCTTCCCCAATACCTGCGGGGAATTCACATGGTCAAGGCATTGTCGTTGACGCAGCAGACTCCGGAAGGTCTTGCGGCCATCGTCGAATCGTTGGATGAGCGTGGGGGATGGCGTGACGAAGTTTCTCTCCTCGATCCCTTTCAGCCCTTCACAAAACCACCGCGCGTCGTCACTGCGTACACCATCGGCGGCTACATCGCACGGATGGATCGGTTGATCAACGAACTCAACGCGCAGAACGCCGCGGAGAAGTAACCCATGGGTGCTGAATTGAAGGCGGGCATTATCGGCGCGGGTATCATGGGGAGCGCCGTGGGGCGGGTGTTGCTTCGCGATGCGCGCGTGCCGAGCATCGCCGTGGCCGAGCAGAACCCCGACCGCCTTGCGTCGGCGCAACGGGAATTCAACGCACAGGGGTTCGCGGACTATCGGGAAATGCTCGATCGCCAACGGCCCGATATCGTCTTCGTAGCCACGCCGGATTGGGCGCACTTCGAGCCAGTCATGGCGTGCCTCGATCTCGGCATTCATGTCTACGTCGAGAAACCGCTGACGACCACCGAGCGGGAGGCGGCGGCCATCGTGAGGCGCGTGGCGGAAACAGGGCTCAAGCTTCAGGTGTCGTATAACCATCGCTGGCTCGCGCCCTACCACGCCGCGCATCGGCAGATTCGCGACGGCGCGATTGGCCGTCCGCTCGTCGGGTATGCGCGCAAGAATAATCCGATCACCGTGCCCACGCGAATGCTTGCATCCTGGGCCAAGGACTCTTCGCCCATGTGGTTTCAGTCCTCCCACGACATCGATCTCATGGTGTGGTGGTTCGACGACGCACCGAAAGATGTCGTGTGTACGGGCGTAAAGCAGGTGTTGAAGGCGCAGTACGGGTGGGATACGTGGGACGCGCTGCAAGGGCAGTTGCGATTTCGCAACGGAGGCGTGGCCACGTTCGAAGCCGCATGGATCTATCCGGAGTGCCATCCGTCCATGCCTGACTCCTTCATGTCCATCGTGGGCGAACACGGCCACCTGCAGATCGATCGCAAGGACGAGGCCGTCGAGATGAGCGGCGTCGAGGGATTTCGCTGGCCACGATCGTTGCTAAACTTCCAGGTCTACGACCAGTGGGTCGGGGCTTTCCCTTCGTGCATTTCCAGCTTCGTCGATGCGGTTCTCGACAATCGCGCGCCCTACGTGACCGCCATGGACGGCTGGATTGCCACCGCCGTCCTGGAAGCCATGCACGAATCCGCGAATACGGGCGAGCGCGTCGCGGTAGCCAAAGCACCCGACGTGTGATTCGGAGGGCGGACATTCCTGTCCGCCTCTTGATTCATCGGACTAGACCCGACCCAACTAATTGGCGGGTCGGAATACCCCGCTCCCCGAAGCTATTCCATGGTATTCTGTTTAGAGCGTAGCGTCATTCGCGCGCGATAGGGGGGCGTATGAAGACAA
>JBAZRU010000227.1:8424-9549 GCA_041662805.1 Candidatus Hydrogenedentales bacterium
AACGCGTCACGACGGACTCATTGACCGGCGCAGATTTATCGCCTGGGCGGCGGGGAGTATTCTCGGCGCGACCTTGGCCGTGAAAGCACGTGCTGCGGATACTCCGGCGGCGTTACCACCAGCGCCCAAGAGCCTTGTGGCCTTGCACAAGGGGGACTCGCGAGCGGGCAACATTCTGGAGGTCTTGAAGCGCATCGAGCCGCAAATTCGCGAGGGGCTGGCAAAGAAGAAGCGCATTATCATCAAACCCAACTTCGTTAGCACGGAAACGGCGTTGTCCGCGACCAACGCGGAATGCATGGAGGGCATCCTGGAGTTCCTTGCGCCGATGACACAGGAGCAAATCGTCATCGCGGAGACGTCGGCAAGCGGACCTACACTCGACGCATATAACAACTATGGCTATCCGGCCCTGGAGAAGAAATACAACGTTCGCTTTGCTGATCTCGACGAGCTTCCATCGGAGCGGCTCTTCCTGAGCAACGAGCGGCATCACCCAGTCCCGGTGCGGTACTCGTCGTTTCTGCTCGACCCAGACGCCTACATCATCAGCACCGCGCCGCTCAAGACCCATGATCGCGCCGTCGTGACTTTGGGAATCAAGAACTTGACCGTGGGCGGGATTCTGAAAGACAGGAGCGCCGGCTGGGGAGAAAAGAGGAAGGGAACCAGCGACAAGCATATCGTGCACGGTGGTCCCGAGAACCAGGGTATCCACTACAATCTGTTTTCGCTGACGCAGCGCTTGCGACCGCACCTGACGGTCTTGGACGGCTTCGAAGGGATGGAACGCAACGGACCCGTCGGGGGCACGCCGGTGGATCACAGGGTAGCGGTGGCGAGCACCGATTGGGTTGCAGCGGACTGCGTCGGGGCGCGCTTAATGGGCTTCGACCCGGCGAAGATCGGTTACATGGTGTTTTGCGGCCAAGCCGGCATGGGGCAAACCGATCCCAGCCAACTCGATATCCTTGGCCCGGCCATCAGCGATTTGGCGCTTTCCTATGTGCCGCACGACACCATCGAGCAACAATACAAGTGGATGTAGACGGACCGGGAACGCTCCCCGGGCGTCTCACGGCGCGGGGATGTGCCCGCATTCGCGTCCCATCCAATACGGCAGGA
>JBAZRU010000228.1:0-9541 GCA_041662805.1 Candidatus Hydrogenedentales bacterium
ATGTTGAAACACTCTGTTCAACGGCTGGCAGCGCCAATGTCATGGCCGGAGTTACCTCGGAGGCGGCGATCCTCCTCGGCGAGGGCCATGTAAAACATACCGCACGCGGACTAACCCGATTTGGAGGCTGGACCTCGTGTCCAGTTGCTGCGGCACAACAAGTCCTGACCAAAGCCGGCTTCCAGATCGAGATCACCGATTCTCCTGGCCAAGTGATCTGGGAGAAGGCGGCAATCAATTCCGCAATCAACCCATTGACTGCCTTACTTAACATCACCAATGGTCAGCTCCTGGAGATTCCGGAAGCACGGCAGTTGATGCGCGACTTGGTAGTTGAGGCCGTCAAGGTGGCCTCCACGGAGGGGTACCGCTTTGCGCACAGCGTCGTGGAACTGACCGAAATGATGTGCGCGCAAACAAGCGATAATATCTCCTCCATGTTGCAGGACGTGCGAGCGGGAAAGCCGACGGAGATTGACGCCATAAGTGGCGAGATAGTCCGTCGTGGCTTGCATGCCGCGCTTCCCACTCCGCGGACGCGGGTGGTCTGGCAGCTCGTGAAAGGTCTCGAGAAGCGGTGAACTCCGATGGGCTTGTATATACAAGTCCGATAAAATTTACTTATCGGAAGCGGGTGCTTCTGTTTCTTCTCCCTCCTCTCGTCTCCCTGTGTTTACGTATTACATTATTAACATGCCGCCTTGAAATCCGGAATCCTGAGCACCTTACGGACGAAATTGAAGGCCACGGCAAGGCCCTCGTAGCGTTCTGGCATGAAGTACTCGCGCTGGCGATGTGGCGATATCGAGGTGCGCAATACCATACACTCACCAGCTATAGCTACGACGGGGAATTGGCGGCGCGCGTGGTGCGCAAATTTGGGCTTCAGGCGCTGCGCGGTTCCTCCAGCCGCGGAGGGGGAGAGGCCTTGCATCAGATGGAACGCGCGCTCAACATGGGGATTACGGTGGGGTTCACGCTGGACGGCCCGCGAGGTCCCCGGCGTGTTGCGAAGCCGGGAATAGCGGTTATCGCGGGACGCTCCCAGACTTCGGTCGTGCCCTGCGCGTTTGTCGCGAATCGGGCCTGGCGGCTGCGCTCGTGGGATCGGTTTATAGTACCCAAACCCTTTGCGCGCATGCTCTGCGTCTGCGGACCGCCTATTCCCCCACCTACCGATGATTCGCCGGAAACCGTGGACCGCTACCGCCTCCAGATCGAGGAAACGTTGAATACCCTTCACGCGGCCTTGGAACTGGAATTCGGGGTAACGGCAGATTGATACCGGCCAGCGCAGCGGTTTACCCACGACAACAAACGGGAGAATTTACGGGCAGAGCGCCTACACAGGTTGCGCGGTGGGCGAGGGCGTCACTCCCCCGCTTTCCGCTACCCTGCGCCGCAACTGCCCGCAGGCCGCATCGATATCCTGGCCGCGTTCTCTGCGCAGGGTTGTCGTGATCCCGTTGCGAATAAGTACGTCGCGGAACGTCGTGCATCGGTCGGTCGTTGGGGGTTCGTATCCCAACTCGGCAACCGGATTGCAGGGAATCAGATTGACCGAAGCATTGAGGGGGCGGGCAATTCGGACCAACTCGTCGGCGTCCTTCTGGGAGTCGTTCACGTCCTTGAGCAACGTCCACTCGAAGGTTATCTTGCGACCCGTCTTCTCGAGATACTTCTTGATGGCTTTGACCAGCATGTCCAAGGGGTACTTTCGATTGAGCGGGACCAGCTTGGTGCGAAGGGTATCGTTGGCGGCGTGAAGAGAGACGCTGAGACGGACCTGCCAATTCTCCTCGGCGAACTGCTCGATCCCCTTGACTTCACCCGCCGTTGAAACCGTGATACGGCGAGCGCCGATGCCCAACCCGTCGGAGGCCATCAAGAGTCGAATGCTCCGCATGGTGGCGTCATAGTTCCGGAAGGGCTCCCCCATCCCCATGAACACGATATTGGGGGAACGCCCCTCCATCTTCTCGTCGGCAAGCAGATAGAGGGCCTGTTCGACAATCTCTCCAGGGTTCAAATTCCGGGTATACCCCGACATACCAGTGGCGCAAAAGGCGCATTTCACGGCACAACCCACTTGGGTGGAGAGGCAGATGGTGCTGCGCTCACGGTCGCGGATCAGCACAGTCTCCACAGTCTCGCCATCGGCGAGCCGCAGGAGCGCCTTCTTGGTTCCATTGGCGCGACTCGAGGCGGACATGCGTATAAGTGCGAGTTGCCCGGCCGAGCACTCGGCCTTGAGACGCTGGCGAAGTTCTTTCGAGATGTCCGTCATCTGATCGAAATCGAAAACGCTCTTCTTGTGCATCCACCGAAAGATCTGTCGCCCCTGATAGGGCTGCAATTCGAGTTTCTGCGCGATTTCCGTGGGGCTGAGTTCAGAGAGATTAGTCATGATTTTCCTGGCCGCCAGGAGATGCGGAAAAGTGCATCGTCCAGCGTCGTGTTGATTCGGATATTGCGCATGTCGAAGGTCATGCTCGCTTGTTGCATGGGAAAGGATACGTCCGTCTTCGCGGGAAACATCACGCCATCGGAGACGTGGTAATCGTTCAGCAGGGTGATGGCCAGAGGTTCGCCGGTTTCGGTTAACCGCTCGTTCTTCACCACGACCCACGGGGGGCCTTGCACGACGATGCGGCGGCGCGGGTGACGCGGCGGCCCGATAAGCAGCGTGGCTTGCTGGGCAGTCGAATCGTAATCGATGACACGGGCGTGGCGTTCCGAAATGCGCGACCACTCTTCGGGAATAAACATCTCTTTCGCGACATCCGACGGGGATACGCTGAAGGGGACGCTTTCGATCTTCTCCCCTTCCAGGCGATAGTAATAACGCTCGTCCACATCGCGTTTGGTGGGGAATTCGATGAGGAATTCGCTGCCTTTGCTGGTAAGTTCAAATGCCTTCACGCCGAGCTTGATGCGCCCTTCCACGTGCAAGTCGGCGGGTTTTCGGAAGGCGACCATGCCCGAGGAAAACCGTTCGGTAGCTTTCAACTCCGGCGATGTTATCGTGAAGGACCCTGCGGCGCGGAAGTTGGTAAGTTTGGACTCGTTATCCGCCAGGGCAACCAGGACCTCCTGCGCGCTTGGGGCGCCGGGCGCGAGTTCCGCCTGCTGCACTCGCTGCCCAAGCGTGGCGCAGCCGGCCAGCAAGCACGGAAGCGCCAAGAGCAGCGCCCACAGGCCTCGGGGGGCGCGATTCCGCGATATCTGGACAGGGAAAGAAGCTGGGCGCATGGTTTAATGATTTGCTCGGGGTTGTGGCTGTTGCATCGGCTTTGAACGTATGATACACTTTGTCGCTTTCGAGTTGCCAGGTAAATAGAGGCGACCCAGCGTATTGGCGTATGCCTTAGAGTTCGAAATCGGGAGTTTGTCATGTCACGGGTATGTGAATACAGCGGTAAGAAACCCCATGTTGGCAAGCGGGTTATTCGCCGCGGTAAAGCGAAGAAGTCCGGCGGTATCGGTCAAAATGTAACCGGTATTTCGAAGCGCCGTTGGAGTCCGAATCTGCAGCGCATTCGTATTGTCGACGAAAACGGGACGGTGAAACGCGTTCGCGTTTGCGTGCGCTTTATCAAGGCAGGCAAGTTCGTCAAGGCCGTCAAGGGACGCAAAGTGGCAGCGAAGTCAGCCTAGTCCTCTCCCGCTGAAGTTTTTCGAGAGCCGTTGAGCACAGCGTGCTTCAACGGCTTTCGTGTTTCTTCCGGGCCGAAGCGGATTCACTGAAGAACCGGGGTAAAGCCGAAGTCGCGCAAAGCACTAATCCTTCACGGATGCCATAATTGCGCGGTTGACGACGGTATGGGGATCCAGATGAAACCCCTCGAACTTGGCCGAGGCAAGCCGGTCAACGAGCCTTCCAATTCGTCCGGAATACGCAATCTTGAGCTTGGCTAAATCGGCGGACGCATACGCAGTCTCCACGGAGTCTACGCCGGGAAGCTTCTGCAGTATGGCGACAATCGGGTCAAGTCGCTCTTTCTGCCTCAACCCATCAATCGTCAGAGTCACGGCGTCCCCCGACTGCGTGTCGAGCATCCCAATCACGGAAGCGGAAAGCACCTGACTAAGTGCTTTGTCCGCGGCATCCTGGAGCGCCTGATTGGCGCCCTCGGATATGTCGGCGCTATTGACGATCGCTTGCGTAGCCGGCTCGGACAACACAGCACCGTCTATGGCGCGAATCACGCGCAGCTTCAGGTTGCAGGTGATCTTATTGAGATTCGAACCGGGAAGTGTCGGCACAGCGCTGATGGTGCCGCGGCCGACCAGAACGATATCAGCGCGATACTCACGCCCGATCGCAGCAACTTCTTCGGGGGCCAACTCCGCCATTGCAGCCAATGCCTCGTCGGAGCGGTCCTCGCGCAAGGTGTCGGCATCGACGATGTCGAAGCGTGCCTTGCGCATGGCGTCACCCAGCTTGCGTTCGACGGTGCCAAGACGCTTTGGCTCATCTGCATTCGTCTCCGCGGCCTGTTCCGCAATCGACACAACCACACAAGGCGGCACGGCGTAATGGTCGAGCGCCTCGGAAGCGGCATCGGCGAGAATACGCGCGTCCAGAAGGCGTCCTTCAATCTCAACCTGCGTGGCATCGTTCAGGTGCGTTTCCGCGACGACGGTATACGACTCGAAGTACGCGGGCGCATTCTCAAGGATGTTTGCAAAAAGAGAAAAATCGCGCGACGGTATCAGTTGCTCCAGGCGCTCCATGACGAGGCTTACTTGGGCGTTGAGGATGGCGGATTCGCGTGCGGCGGGTCCGGCGCCCGGGGAAGCGCCTTCGCCACGGACAACACCCTTGTTCTGACCTTCTTCGCAGAAGGCCTCGGGCGACGCCCACGAAAGGAGCAGAGTTAAGCAAATGCAGATTCTCAGACTACTCATGAGGACTCGATTGTAACTGAAACGTCCCCGCGGCAACCATACGAGCCGCGGGGACGATAGGTTCACTCTGGACGTCGACTAATTTCTGTTTCGAGCGATTAGAAGCAGGCGGACAAGCTCGAGCACAGCGACGGCGGCGGCGGCAACATACGTCCATGCAGCGGCGGACAAGACCTTTCGCGCACCGTGGAGTTCGTCCTCGGCAAGATAACCTCCGTGCGCCAGCGCCTTCAGGGCGCGGCTGCTCGCGTTGAACTCCACTGGGAGGGTAACCAGTGTGAACAGCACGGCAAAGGAGAACAGAATGATGCCGATGTACAGCAACGGGCCTATTCCGAGAAATATACCGCCAAGCAGAAGCGGCCACGAGAGCGTAGACGAAATGCTCGAAATTGGATAGATGGCGCTGCGCCACATGAGCGCCGAGTAAGCGTTGGCATGTTGAATGGCATGGCCCACTTCGTGCGCGGCGATGCCCAATGCGGCCACGCTCTGCCCATGATAGACATCCTGGGAGAGGCGCAGTGTGCGGTCCCGTGGATCGTAGTGATCGGTAAGGTCGCCGGGAATTGCTTCCAAGCCGACAACCGTACCGCGTGCGCTCTTGGGGTCCGAGACCAAGCCGATGTTCGCATCGCGAAGAATGAGTCGGGCCACATCCGCGCCGGTCATCCCGGAGCGCGTGCCCACCTGCGAATACGTGGCATAAGTGGACTTGACTTTCCACTGGGCCCACAGGCTTAGAATCAAGCCGGGGATAATCAACAGAAACGTCGGATCGTACATCATCATCGGCATATGCATGCTCACCAACCTCGCTACTGTGGTTTGGCATCTCCACGCTGGGCAGGCGCGCGCATCGTGCACTGCCCGTTGAAATGCGCACCATCTTCTATAACAAGGCGGCGGGCGCGAATATTGCCAGTCAGCTTGGCGGTCGTGTAGAGCCGGACAATGCCACCGGTGGTAACATTGCCAAACACTTGCCCAGCAATATTGACTTCTTTTCCTCCGACGCAGTCGGCGTTGAGCCGCCCGGTCTTGCCTAATTCGAGGTCCTCGGAGCATTCGACGCGCCCTTCGACGAGGCCGTCGACTCGGCACGAAGTCGCGCGCACGTTCCCGGAGACGAGGGCGCTGGCGGCCAGATAGAGCTGGCCGTCAACCGTGACATCGCCGTCGACTTTTCCGGCAATCTCGGACTCCGATCCACCAGAGAGGGAACCTTCAATGATGACCCCCTCGGGAACGACCATGCGATGCAACTTGATGTTGCGCGCGCGGCGTATGGCGAGGTCATCCGCGGTCACGTTGGGGTCGTCGCCCGCTTCTTCGGCAGGCGCGCGCATCTTGCCCTGCCCGCGATTGGTTTGGAGTACATCTTGGAAAGCTTGATTCATGCGGCCGATCAGGGACTCCCGCTTCGACGCCCTGGCGAGGGCCTCGTAGGTGTCGTCCCCTTCCTCGACCTCTTCGGCGACCGGCTTCTGTTCTTCCCCGGAGCGGCCAAAGATATTGAACTGCTTTTTCGGTTCCGATCGATCTAACACGGCTAGAAGTATCCAAGTCGGTTGGCGATATCGGTCACACACGCCGATATCTTTTGCTTAGGGTGACTCACCACAAAGGGCGCCCCGGCGTTGATGGCCTCGGGGACGCATTTATCGAAGTAGAGGAACCCGAGATTCTCGCATTCCACCATGAGTTGTTGCCGTGCCATGCGCGCGAGAATATTCGCGGCAATTTGCGCTTCGTAGGAATTGCGGGCGCGATTGACCACCACCCTGGGCGTCAAGGTCCGCGCGATCGCGACAATCTCACCGCAGATCTTCTTCCGCACGCTATCCTCGAATAAGTCGGAAGTGCGGATGCTCTCGACAAAATCGCGCAGACTCTCGTTCCTTTTCAATAGAACCGCCAAGTCGGGGCTCTGATAGAAGCGCTCGATCTTGCGATAAAGCGCCGCGCGAATAAACTTAAATGCATTATCGATGCTGGTCTTCTCGGGCGTGATCACCAAAATCCCATTCGTGTCCGTAATGAGAAAGAAATCCAGCGTACTCAAATGGGCGCCCGCGTCGAGATCGACAATTACGAGGTCAGCCTCAAGCGTATTCAGTTCGCGAATAAAGGCCTGCTTCTGCTGGTACTTGGGATTGGCGACATCGATCAACCCGGAAGTGCCGGGGATGATGCGCAGATTCTCGTATTGGGTCTCGGCAACGACCGCTTGGATGTTCTTCGCACCCTTCTGGTAGAAAAACTCATCCAATCGGGTTTCGGAGCGCGTGCCTAAGACGGTCTCAACGTTCGAACAGGTCAAATCGGCGTCGACGAGAATAACCCGCCACCCCTTTCGAGCAACTTCGACAGCGAGATTAACCGCGAAGCAGGTCTTTCCCACTCCGCCTTTTCCCCCGCCTATAACCAAAACCTCGGGCGCCGTCTTTTGCGCCCTGGGAACTGCATGTTCCTCTATGGCTCGCATGGGTACTCCTGTATCACCGCCACCGGCGACAGTGGGCAGCTTTGACAACGTCAAAGCCTAGCACAGGGGGAATGGCGGCGTCAACCGCCGAAGGCGCGTAACTATCCAAATTTCAATGGGCTACGAGGATTTCACACCTTGAACTTTGTCCAAAGACCGTGAGCACTTGGTTGCATTACATGGGCAACGCTTCATACCCCGCGACAACGTCGAATAGCTCTTCATCGATGGAGTCCTGGCGCAAGCGGTTGTATGAGCCGCGGAGGTTCTCCAGCAGTTCGTCAATGTTCCTGTCCGCGCGCTCCATGGCGGCCAAACGGCTCGCGTTCTCCGTCGCAAGGGATTCGGCGCAGGCCCGAAACAACGAGATAAAGAGATATTCGCGAACAAGCGCTCGCAAGGTAGTACCGCCGCGCATGACCTCGGGCAAGTTACCGGTCGGCCAGCGAATCTCGGCCAAGCCACTTTGCCATTTCGCGTCGAGCGGCAACAGGCGCTGGCTGACAGGCTCGTACAACGTGCCAGGACGCGGGGCATTATGGAAGACGTAAACGCGCGGAAACTCGTCATTGGCCCGTCGCGCTTCACTTTCGACCTGAATCTGCCCGATAAGGGGTGCAATGGCCTTAACGGAACTCGGCACCTCGAAGAGTCCCATCATCGGCAAACCCGCATCCGCCAAGCGCGCATACGCACGCTCTCCGACGGCCCACACATAGGGTTTTCCGGGCAAGGCGCTGAGGGTTTCGACTACATAATCGACGATCACCTCATTGAACTGACCTACGAGGCCCTGATCGGAACCGAATACGATGGCACCGATTGGTCCCCTGTCGGCTTTCCTTTCCTCATCGAGCGCCATGGGCACAGGGTCGCTCTCGCGAAGGCACACACTGAGCCCCAGTTCCACTGTCCGATAGTAGTCGGCCAACGCGCGCACCGATTTCTCGTACTGTCCAATGCTGGATGCAGCCAAGGCTTTCATCGTTCGGACGACGGATTGGAGATCGCCCGCACTGCTAATCTTCCGGCGCAGGCTCTCCAATGTGTCGCTCATGACTTGTCCTTGCGCGCCGCCGCGGCCTTCGGTTGGGCATCGGAATTGGCTTCCGCCTTAGGCTGAAAGTCCGCCAACGACTTGCGAGCGATTTCGACAATGGCCGTTCGGTCCTCATCACTCAGCTTGGCGGCGGTCACGAATCGCGCGCTCATATCCGCTGGAATTGTAGCCGCCGCCTCGCGCACGGCGTGCTCGGCCTCCGTCATACGGTCAAGTGGCACCGCGTCAAAGAGCCCGGCGGTCAACGCCAGTAGGATGGCGATCTGTTCAGGCACGGGCACGGGACTGTATTCCGGCTGCTTTAGACAGGCTCGGATTCGCCGGCCATGCTCAATGACAATGCGCGTGTCTTCATCCAGCCGGGCGCCGAACCGCGCAAAGGTCTCCAGTTCTTCGAATTGCGCGTAGGCGAGCTTGAGGTCGCCCGTTGCCGCTCGGTAAGACGCGCGTTGCGCCTTCCCGCCAACACGCGAAACGGATTTGCCAACATCAACCGCGGGCAACACGCCCAATTCAAAGAGCGAGGGCGAAATGTAGATCTGGCCATCCGTGATGGAAATCAGGTTGGTCGGGATATAGGCCGACATGTTCTGGGCCTCGGTCTCGATGATGGGCAACGCGGTAAGCGAGCCGCCCCCTCTTTCCGCTCCCAAATGCGTGGCGCGTTCCAGCAACCGCGAATGGACATAGAAGATATCGCCGGGAAAAGCTTCACGACCGGGCGGGCGCCGTAGCAGAAGCGAAAGCTCGCGAAAGGCGCGGGCGTGTTGCGTGAGGTCGTCGTAGACAATCAGCACGTCGCGGCCCGCTTCCATGAAATGTTCCGCGATACTCGTCGCGGCGTATGGGGCGATGTAGGCGAGTCCGGGCGGGTCGTTCCCTTCCGTCACGACAACGACGGTATATTCCATCGCACCCTTTTCCCGCAGGACGGCCACGGCCTTCGCAACGGAGGATGCGCGCTGGCCAATGGCGCAATACACGCACACCGTGTTTTGGTCCCGTTGATTGAGGATCGTGTCGAGCGCGATGGCAGTCTTGCCGGTGTGCCGGTCGCCCAGGATTAATTCGCGCTGGCCGCG
>JBAZRU010000229.1:0-7876 GCA_041662805.1 Candidatus Hydrogenedentales bacterium
TCGTCACGATCGTGAGATCCCCTGAACTGTCGACAATCTCAACCGTAGAGGATTCGCCGACGGGCAAGTCGTCTTCGGTGGGCTCCAATCCGACTGGATGAAGCAGGATGATGGAAAGGCTTAGTATTCCTGCCGCCGCAGTCCAAGCCGCCCAGCGCTTTGACAATAGAAATCCAAGGTACGTCGCGAATAAGAACAAAATCATGCAGACCACTTCGGCTGCGACGATTGGAGCAGCTCCGAATCCCGGATCAGCGATCACTCGCAAGCGATGCAGCACATAGAGGAAGACCGATACCGTGGCAACGGGGATCAGCATCCCGGCTATCAGCAGGTCGGTCTTTCTTCGATCTTTAGGGCTGCCGAGGATGACGACGACCACCAGACACACCAACCCTGCAATGCTCGGGATGTCGACAATCACCATAGCGTTGCCCACCAGGCTCTGCAAGAATGGCAACCATTCGCCACGACTCAGCGCGAGACTCGCGTAGAATCCGAGTGAAACGATTGCAGACCCCAAAGCCACCCACCGCAGCGCGCTCATCATCGGGTGGCGTTCGCGGACCGGCCAGCGAAACTCGTTTACTTCTTCAGCGATTTCTCGATCCTCCGGTCGGATGCCATGCCGAGGGCTTGGGCCTTTTCGTAGCAGGGCGCGGCGGAGGCGGGGTCTTTCTTCTTCACGGCATACCAATACGCAAGGTTAAACCAGGCGGGGCCGTACTCGGGATTCGATTCTACAATCTGACGCGCGCTTGCGATGGCGTCGTCGAGTTGGCCATGGCGCGCCAGAACGACGGCGTGCGCGTTTCGCGCATCGACGAAATTCGGGTCAAGCTCGACGGCTTTGCGGAAGTGTTCGCCGGCGGGTTTGAACTTCTTCTCGTTTAGCCGCAGTTTGCCAAGGTAGTATTCGCCGACGGCGTCCTGCGCCAAGCCAAGATCGCATACCAGCGCGGCGGCGGCGCCGTTCGCGGCTGTTTCAAACCGCTTCTTCAATTCCGCACCGCCGTCGGCGGTCCATCGTGCAACTTTCTTGTCGTCCACGGTGAAGTCGGGATCGGAGACGTTCATGCCGAGCCGGTTTGTGGGGTCGCCCAACGCCGCATTCGCCAGCACCGGATCCGTCGTGACCACGAGCGTGTCCATCCAAAGGCGTTTGCCCGTCGCAAGGACAACGGCCTTCCCGCCGACGCGCGCCGCGAGGATCCCCTCGGGCCCGTAGATGCCGTAGGTCAACGTCAGGTCAAGCGCGGCGTCGGAGCCTTTCTTCGCCAGCGCCTCGTATCGAATCTTCTCCGCGTCGGATTTGTTGCTCACGCCCGCCGTCGATCCGAGGGGCGATGCCTCCGCGATGCCCTGCGGCAATGCCGCCGACAGGCGCTTGGCGATGCTCTCCTTGTAGACGGCCGTTGTGTCGTAGCCTTGCAATGCGTCCTGAATAGGCTTGCGGTACTGCGCGTTCACGACGGCGTCCGCGCCCGCGCCCAGGACCAGTCCCGCGCTACCGGCGATACGCAGCGACTTCCCTGCGGGCGACACCGATACGATCATCTCGCCCGGCACGGCCTTCGCCGACCAAACGGGGGTCTTCGCATCGCGGAGCGAGGTGATGGGCGGGGTCTTGGTGGTGGCGCAGCCCGCAAGGAGGACAAGGGCTGCGAGGGAAGCAAAGGAGGACAGCGACCTGAACGAGCTATAAGACCTATAGGACTTATAGGTCCTATAGGTCCTATACGAAAGTGAAAGACCAACGGCGACCGTCGAAAAACGTGCCAGACTCGGCATGGGCAAAATCTCCTTTGGGCAGAGCAGCATGGGTTCTTGAAGCTTAGGCGAAATACTACACGATCTCCGGCAGAAATCCAGAGTGGTACCGCCGCCTCCTCTGGGCCCGCTGCCTGCCACGAGACTACTCGCATGCCGTACCTTGACCGGCATGCCTTGGAAGCCTATTCTTTCCTCAGAAACGTCACCGTAACGAGCAAGGCACGGGAGTCCACCATGAAGTTCATCATCTACTTTCCGTTGTTGGCAGTTGTGCTGGTGGCGTACAACGTACTCATGGCGGCCGGGGTCGATTTTGAAGCCAATCCGACGTTGTTCCACATCCCCCATATGACACGCGAGACCCCTACGACATTTGGAATGGGCGACTTGCTCGTCGGGATTGGTATCGTGCTCCTCTTTGCCGAAATCCTGAAGGCCACGCGCATGGCCAAGTCCGCCGTTATTGACCACATGCTTTCAACGGTGGTCTTCATCATCTTCCTGATAGAACTCATCGTCGTGGCTGGCGCCGGCACGGCGACGTTTATCCTGCTCACGCTCCTTTCGCTCATAGACCTGATCGCCGGATTCACCATCAGCATCGCTACCGCGCGCCGCGACCTCGCCATCGGCGGCGACGGAGTCCACTGAGACGCTGAGCCGCCGAACGACTTCCCATTGACGGCGGTTGCCGACCGGGAACATACTCGATAGAGACACGTTGCGCTGCAACCGGCGTGACGCCTTCGAGACGGGGGACGGCCTACGGTGGGCATGGTCGAAACAGAAGCACTTCGAACTTCGCGCAGGCGCGGGGTCGTTGCGTTGCTCGTCGGCGCGGAAGACGAGGAGAATCTCGCGCTGCGTTATCTGGCCGGGGCGCTGCAAGCGGCAGGCCACTCCCCTTCCATCGTCTCGTGCGTGCGGGATGAGCAGATTTCCGACGTGCTCGAATGCGTTCGGAAACAGAATCCCGAGTTGATCGCGATATCGATCGCCTTTCAATGCCTGGCCTCACTCTACTTTCGTCTGGTGGAGCGCGTCCGGCAGAGCGGGTATTCGGGACATATCGTGGCCGGGGGCCATTTCGCGACGTTCGAGTTTCGTCGCATCCTGGAGAGCCAGTCGGGAATCGACAGCGTGGGCCGGTTCGAAGGCGAGAGAACCGTCGTGGCATTGGCGGACGCGATCGTCAGCGGCGGCGGTTTTACGGAGATCCCCAATCTCGTGTATCGCGACGGGGGCGCGCTTCGCGAAAACGCGTGCGCGCCGGAATACCCGGAACTGGACTCGCTCGCGTTTCCGTTGCGAACGCGAGGCAAACAAGTGCGGATGGGCGAACCATTCGCCACGCTGGTTTCGAGCCGGGGATGCTGGCACTCGTCATGTCAGTACTGCTGCATCGGGGCGTTTCACCGCACGAGGGGGACGCGGTTCGCGTTGCGCAGTCCGAAGAGCGTGGCCGAGGAGGTCGCGTGGCTCGTGGCGATGCGGAATGCGCGCATCATTCAACTCCACGATGACAACTTCCTGCAGCCCACCAAGGCGGAGACGTTGGCGCGGTTGGCGTCGCTTACCGACGAATTGCGGCTGGCGGGCGTGGACCTGACGCAGGTGGCCTTTCTCATCAAGGCGCGTCCGGACTCCGTCGATGACGAGGTAGCGGATGCGCTGCGGAAGTTCGGATGCGTGGGTGTGTTTCTGGGTGTGGAGAACGCATGCCAGTCTGGCTTGGATTCGTTGTGCCGGGGCGTAACCGTCGACGAGACGGTGACCGCCATGGATGCGCTGCTCAAGCACGGGATCGCCGCCACCTACAACCTGCTCATCTTTCATCCGGCAACGCGCATGCAGGAACTTGACGAGAACATCGCGTTCATCGCGAAGTATGCCGATGTTCCCACGGACTTCGGGCGCGCGGAGATCGTCGCGGCGTCGCCGTTGGAGCACGTGGTGCAATCCAAGGGACTTCTGCGCGGGAACTGGCCGATGTGGGATTACGTGCTGGAGGACACGACCGCGGAGCGGATGAGCCTGATTTATCGAATGGTGTTCCGGGCGCCGGGGTCCGAGTATTCACAGGTTGCGCACGCGCTGATTGCGTTGTCCTACCATGGCGCGGTGGTGGAAAGGCTTTATCCCGGTCCGCTCGCCGTGACACTGCGAGCAGAAGCTGGAGCCCTCACAAAACGCTGGAACCTGTGGCTCGTGGATGCCATCGCTCGAATGAGGCGAATGGCCGAACAGGGGTATTCGACCGAGGAGCTTGAGGGCTTCACGTCGGAAGTGGCCGGGAAAAGCACGGATGCGTCGAGGGAGGCGCACGCCTTGGACAAACGCCTCTTGGCCTACAAGCGGAATCACAAGATATTTCGGTTCTTCGGAGTTGAAGATGCATTGGGCAGTACAGCGTGGTTACGTCAGAGGTTGGGATAACTCGGACCATCCACGAATGGAGGTGCAGTATGCGTAGAGCAACCAGGTGGGTTCGGATCGTTCTCGCAGTGCTGGTAGCAACGGCGACTACCTTGGGAAGTCTCGTCATCCAGGGGTGCACTGGCAAAGGCAAGCCCAAGTCTACGACGGGGCATACGGATCGGGACAAAACAAACCCGCCGCGTGAGCCGATGATCTGCGACCCGGTTCATCCTGGGCCACCCCCCACTCCACCAGCTACGCCGCCGCCGGCTCCGCCTGCCCCAGAGGAAAAGAAGTAGCCCCTACTCGTCTGGCGTGACCTTTCGCAGCGTCTTCGTTTGGCTGCGCTGGCGTTTTTCATCGACGCGGCGGCGCTTAGCTGCTTTGGACGGCTTGGTGGCGAAGCGAGGTTTGGCTCGGCGGGTGCGTAGTTCGAGACGGCGCTCGAGTTCTTCGAGGGCGGCCTCTTTGTTGCGGAGTTGCGAGCGTGACGCCGACGACGTGACGACGATGCCCGTGGGCAAATGACGCACGCGCACGGCGGAGTCCGTGACGTTCTTGTGTTGTCCGCCGGGCCCGCTGCTGCGGTAAAAGCTGATTTCTATCTCGTCGTCGGTGTAGTGCATGGTCTTCGTCTTTGCGTTCGTATTTCCATTGTATGCGCGGGTATGCGCACCGGTGCTGGTTGAACCGGGCCGCGCCCCCTGCTATACAGTGACAAATCACCCCAACCAAGGTAAAGAGGGCGCCATGAAAGGAATCATACTCGCGGGCGGGTCGGGAACGCGGTTGTATCCGTTGACGCGGGCCGTCAGCAAACAGATGATGCCGGTGTACGACAAGCCGATGATCTACTATCCCCTGTCGACGCTGTTGCTCGCGGGGATTCGGGATGTATTGATCATCTCGACGCCGCACGACTTGCCGCAGTTCCGGCACCTGCTGGGGGACGGTTCGCAATTCGGGTGCGCGTTCTCGTACGCGGTGCAGAAGGAACCGAAAGGTCTTGCGCAGGCCTTCAAGATCGGCAGAAAGTTTGTCGGCCCCCAAAAGGTGGCCTTGGTATTGGGCGACAACATCTTCTATGGCAGCGCGTTGGGCACGCAGTTGCAGCAATGCAACAATCCCGACGGGGGGATCGTGTTCGCCTATCATGTATCGGACCCGGAGCGGTACGGTGTCGTGGAGTTCGCCGGCTCGTGTAACAAGGCCATCAGTATCGAGGAGAAGCCCTCGAACCCGAAGTCGAATTTTGCGGTGCCGGGCTTGTACTTCTACGACAACGACGTGATCGAGATCGCGAGAACGCTCAAGCCGAGCGCGCGCGGCGAATACGAGATCACCGACGTAAACCGGGTGTATCTGGAACGCGGAAAGCTGAGGGTGTCGATTTTGGACCGGGGAACGGCGTGGCTCGATACGGGGACGTTCGCATCGTTGATGCAGGCGGGGCAGTTCGTGCAGGTGATCGAGGACCGGCAAGGATTGAAGATCGGGTGCGTCGAGGAAGCGGCTTATCGTATGAAGTATATAGACGCGGATGGGCTGCGGGCGCTGGCGGAACCGCTCATGAAGAGCGGGTATGGGGCGTACTTGTTGGGGTTGATTGAGAAGTAGGCGGCACGGACGAAGAGGGACGCCCACCGCGGAGGGCGGGTTTTCTAACCCGCCGAATTAATCCCGCGGGTTGGAAAACCCGCGCTCCGAAGACCTCGCGCTACAAATTGGCTTGCGAGCGGAGGTAGGCGTAGTCTTCGGGAAGCAAGATGACGGCGATGTCTTTTCCTTCCTCTTGCAGCACGACGGCGTCGCCTTCGGTTTCGAGGGCTTCGAGGACTTTGTCGAGGTCGATGAGGCGGTTCGAGGCATCGATATGGGTCATGAGACTTCTCCGGATATGGCCGAGTTGCGCCGAGAGTGTAGCACATCGCGCGGAACGGCAATTCGCGCGCTTGATTCCGGGCGGGTTGGCGTGTAAGATCATAGGGCTGGCGCGGATGGTGGAACTGGCAGACACGCTAGACTAAGGATCTAGTCCCCGAAAGGGGATGGGAGTTCAAGTCTCCCTCCGCGCACCACTTTATATGCCAAGGCGGTTCGGTGACGGACCGCCTTTTTTCGATCCCTGAAGGCCTCCAATTCCGTCGAGGGTATAGAAAGGAACGCTATGTCGCGCACGAACATCTCCAGTGGTTCTAAATGGGAACCGATCATCGGCTATTCCCGAGCCGTCAAAATCGGCAACATGGTCCATATCTCGGGTACGACCGGAACCGGACCGGACGGGAAGATCGTGGGCGTGGGCGATGCATATGCGCAAACCGCGCAGGCGCTGAAGAATATCGAGACGGCGTTGGGCAACGCGGGCGCGAAACTCTCCGACGTCTACCGCACGCGGATGTACCTCGCGGACATCGAGCAGTGGGAAGCCGTTGGGCGCGCGCACGGCGAAATCTTCGGCGAGATTCGCCCGGCCACGACGATGGTAGAGGTGAGCAAGCTCATCGACCCGAACATGCTGGTAGAGATTGAAGCAGAAGCATTGATCGTCGACTGACGATAGACCGCGAATAGCAGAGAATACGAAAGCCCTCGCGCTTGAGAAAGCGTGGGGGCTTTTTGTTTGGTGGGGGCCGGGGGGGAAGGACTTATAGGACTTATAGGACTTATAGGACCTATAGGTCCTATAGGTCCTATAGGCAAAATGAGTGAGAGCCTGACCACGGGGTTTTGCGTGACTTCGGGGGCTGAAGATAGTAATTACAGTATCAATTTCATGTAGCACCGTGATAAGCTTTTCCAGCCGGATGGGGGGACGACATCCGTATGCCGTTTGCATGGAAAGCCGGGCGGCTTTATCATCACGGCTTGCTTACCTTCAGGGAGTTTCAGGACATGCCGAAGATCTGTTTTTTGGGCGCGGGTAGTACTGTTTTTGCGAAGAATGTGTTGGGCGATTGCCTCACCGTGGATTGCATGCGCGATTCGCACATCACTCTTTTGGATATCGACAGCGACCGGTTGCACGTGGCGGAAGTCATGATGAAGAACATCAACCGGACGCTGGGGGCGAATGCCACCATCGAGGCCTTCATGGCCGATAAGGCGGCGGATGCGTTGCGGGACGCGGACTTTATCGTCAATGCAATCCAGGTCGGGGGCTATGAGCCGGCGACGGTCATCGACTTCGAGATCCCGAAGAAGTACGGCCTGCTTCAGACCATCGGCGACACGCTGGGGATAGGCGGGATCTTTCGCGGGCTGCGCACAATTCCGGTGATGCTCGACTATTGCCGCATCGTGGAGCAGGTATGCCCGAAGGCGTTGCTACTGAATTACACGAGTCCGATGGCCATCCTTACGGGGGCCATCCAGCGGGGCACAAAGGTGCGCACGGTTGGCCTGTGCCACAGCGTGCAGGTGTGCGCGAGCCATCTCTGCTGGGAGTTGGGGCTGCCCGAAGACAACCTCCAGTGGAAGATCGCGGGCATCAATCATCAGGGGTGGTTGCTTGAGATTACGAGAAACGGCGAAGACCTGTATCCGGAGATCAAGCGTCGCGCACAGCTTCCGGATTACGTGCACAAGGATACGGTGCGCTTCGAACTCATGAAGCAGTTCGGATACTACGTGACCGAGTCGAGTGAGCACAGCAGCGAGTATGTGCCATGGCTCATCACGCAGC
>JBAZRU010000229.1:7886-9433 GCA_041662805.1 Candidatus Hydrogenedentales bacterium
GATCGAGCGCTTCCACATCCCCATCGACGAGTATCCGCGGCGTTGCGAGTTTCAGATTCAGGGATGGGCGGACATGCGCGACTTGTTGTTGACGGACGAACCGCTGGACCACGAGCGCGGGCAGGAATACGCTTCGTACATCTTCGAGGCGATACTGACTGGGAAACCGTATGTGTTCGGAGGCAACGTGCCTAACACGGGTCTAATCACGAATCTCCCGAACAAGGTATGCGTCGAGGTGATGTGCGTGGCGGACCGCAACGGCATCACGCCGACGTATGTGGGCGATTTGCCGCCGCAGTGTGCAGCCCTTACGAGGACGAACATCAACGTACACGACCTTACCATCGAGGCCGCGCTGACCTTGAAGAAAGAACATATCTATCAGGCGGCGCTGCTGGATCCGCATACGGCGGCAGAACTGACCATCGATGAGATCATCTCCATGTGCGACGAGTTGATTGAAGCGCACGGGAGTTTCTTGCCGAAATACCATTGAGCGAAACGCACGGGTTGAGGGAGGGAGTGTCATGAAGAGCGAGCATTCCATGGGACGGAGAGGGTTTCTGAAGACGGCGACCGCCACGACGGCGGGGGCCTTGTTGTTGTCGCCGGGGTCTGCGCTGGGCGCGGAAGCGAACTCGAAACTGCAATTGGGACTGATCGGTTGCGGCGGGCGCGGCCCGTGGATCGGCAACTTCTTCCAAGAAACCACGAACACAAAGGTCGTTGCTGTACACGACTACTTCCGTGACCGGGCCAACGCGGCTGGCGAACGGCTGGGAGTCGAAGAGGGCCGGCGGTATGTCGGCATAGACGGCGTCGGTGAGTTGCTGAACAGCGGCGTCGATGCGGTTGCGATTATCAGCCCTCCCTATTTCCATACCGAGCAGACGGTTGCTGCGTTGGCGGCGGGAAAGCACGTGTACCTCGCGAAGCCGATCGCGGTCGACGTGCCGGGCTGCACTGCGATTGTCGATGCCGCGAAAAGTGTCGCGGGGAAGCTGAGCGTGTGGGTCGATTTCCAGACGCGGGTTGACCCGATGTTCATGGAAGTCGCGAAACGCATTCACGCTGGCGAGATCGGCGAGCCGGTGTTGTGCCAGGGGTATTACCACACGGGTAGGCTCAACATTAAGACGCCTCCCGGAACCGAGACGGCGCGGCTTCGCAACTGGGTGTTCGACAAGGCGCTTTCGGGCGACATTATCGTCGAGCAGAACGTGCACGTGGTCGACGTGGTGAATTGGTACTTGCAGGGTCACCCGGAGAAAGCCATCGGCACGGGCGGACGGCGGGTTCGCACCGACGTGGGCGATTGCTGGGATCACTTCATCGTGCGCTACCACTATCCGAATGAGGTGTTGGTGGACTTCAGCTCCTCGCAGTTCGTTCATGGATTCGACGATATTTGCATCCGGCTGTTTGGCAGCAAAGGGTCCGTAGAATCGCACTACGGCGGCGAGGTGTACTTAAAGAACAAGCAGGGCGGCTGGCAGGGCGGCAAGACGGAGCAGATTTACCGCGACGGCGCGGTGGCCAACATG
>JBAZRU010000230.1:0-9416 GCA_041662805.1 Candidatus Hydrogenedentales bacterium
GAGTTTTCGCCGCTCGAGCTCAGCCTCCTTGCGCTCGGTGATGTCTCGTATCGTAATGACGAATTGAGTGTCATCCTGGCCCTTGCGCAATACACTCACTCGTCCCAGCAGCCAACGCATTTCTCCTGTTGGAGTCGGCGCGCTGACTTCGATGTCAATGGACTGCCCCGTCTTCGTCGCGGAGGAAAGCGCCTCACGCACAATAGCGCAATGTTCCTCCCCCACGAGATCGAACAGACGACGCCCCACCAGTTCCATGTCTCTGAACTCGGATACCGGCTGGTTGGCAAACTGGACGAAGCCGTCAGAATTGCAGAGTATCACGCGGTCGGGGAAATTGTGCACGAGGGTGCGCCACTTGGCCTCCGACTCGCTCAGGGCCTCTTCCGCGCGGCGGCGCTCCGTGGTGTCTTTCATAATGACGGCGAACTTACCCGGGCTTGGGCAATAGGCTGTAATCAGGAAGTGTTTGTTTACTTCCTTGCTGTAGCGCTCAAAGTGGGACGGTTGCCCCGTCACAGCCACTTCTCCGAGTCGCTCTATCCACTCGGGCTCGACCAACGGCAACACCTCCAGGACTCTTCGACCTTCGATGTCCGCTGCCTTTAGCCCGGTGAGCCGCTCATAGGCAGGATTGACCTCCAAGAAACGATAGTCGCAGGGCCGGCCTTGGCCGTCGCATATAATTTCATGAAGCGCAAAGCCGTCGAGCATGTCGTTGAACAAATGGCGATACCGCTCTTCGCTCTCCGTGAGTTGCGTTTCCGCGTGCGCCCGCTGCAAGGCCGCCATGAGCACGTCGCCAAGCACGGAGAATGGGACAACCTGGGAATCGTGCAATTGCGCGTGGGCACGCCGCCACAGGAAACGTACTCCTCCGGTCAGCTTTCCCGCCGTGCGGATCGGTATCCAAATGACCGATTTGACGCCCGCGTTCGCGAGCCCGGCCCGCTCCGCCGCCGCTTCCGGGGGCAACGCATCCACGTCCCTGAACAACAGATAGTCCGACTCGCGAGACTGCTCCAATAACCACGGATAGTCGGACATGGAAAACGACGGAGGGATTTCGGAGACGGGGTCTATATCCGATTCGCTCCAGGCATGAGAGCGAACGAAGTGTTCGGACGCTTGCTTGCTGTGGATCAGGAGCGCATGGTCGGCCCCCAATGAAGTTGCCGCCTGCCGAAGCGCCTCCACAATGCCCGAATCGATATGCTCATGGGAGAGCGATAGCAGCGTTCGGGCAACCTGCGAAACGAGAGCCTCGGCGTCGATGCGCGTGCGCAACGCCTCCTCAGCTTGCTTAATCGTCGTCACATCCCTCACGAGAACAAGGACTCTGTCATCCTCGCAATTCACGATTCGTCCGTGGTAGTGGCGACGGCGTCCCGCAAAGTCAAAGTGGTAATCCAGGGTCTCGGAGCGACCTGTGCGTAGCACCCGTTGAAAGCGCGGTTCGAAGCGAACGCTGAGGTCTTGAGGTAGAACCTCGCACACATGCTTTCCCGCGAAGCGCTTAGCCGAAACCAACAGCGCCATGGGCCCGCTGGCATGAACGTCGAGGAACCGGCACGAGGCGTCCAGCACGAAGATCAAGTCGGGAACGGCGCTCAACATGGCGCGGTTTCTTGCTTCGCTTGCACGCAGCGCCTCCTCCATGGCTCGCCGCTGCGTCACATCGCGCCCGATTCCCAGAATTAGGTCACGGCCTTGGAGGCGTATCGGGTGCGCGTGGAGTTCGATGGTGAGCCGCTCGCCCGACTTGCGCCGAACGATCACTTCGTGGGTGTATACCCCCATCCCGACTTTGGTGTTTCGCGCGACTTCATTCAAGAAAGGCAGCTGTTCCTCATCGAAGATACCGAACTCGAGAATGCTGTGGCCCACCATTTCCTCGCGCGAGTACCCGAGCAGGGCCTCCGTCGCCTTGTTGCAGTCCACATACATACCATCGCGCGTGTTCAATGTCGTCGCGTCCGGAGCGAACTCGAATGACGCGCGGAAGCGCTCTTCGCTTTCGCGCAACGCCTCCTCCGCGAGCTTCCACTCGGTGATATCGTGGTTTCCGAAGATGAATCCGCTGACGCTTCCGTCTCGCTCGACAATCACGTTGGACATGGTGCGCAGCCAGATGTAGCGGCCATCTGCGTGCCTGCATCGGAATTCTCCGACACCCGGCTTCTTGAATCGAATGTTGTGCTTCATCGCCTTCCTGACGGTGTGCGCATCGTCGGGGTGCACGAAATCAAAGACCGGCTTGCCAACCAGTTCCGATTCGTCGAATCCAAGAATGGTTTTATGTGAGGGGCTTGCGAATCGGATGATGCCGTCCACGGTCGTCTCGCTGACCATGTCGCGCATGTTGTCCATGATGGACCCCAGCCGTGCCCTGTCCGCGCCTAGCGACTCGTTTTCCGCCCGAAGCGCGGCAAGTACACGCTCCATGTCCTCGAGCGCGACAGATGGCTTAGGAAAGACGCGAGAGCGGCGCACCACGACAAACCCCGCCACGAACCCCGTGATTAGGGCGGCAGTCCCCATGAAAACGACTTGACCGATATCCATGTATTGGTCACCCCAAACACGTGAATGCTGCGAGACGCATTACCACTTGCCCGTCCGTGAGCCAGCCGCTCGGACTGCAGTCTGTAGAAGATCCACAACTCGGCCAAACGGATTATACATGAGGCCCTTCGAACATTTGCTCTCTTCAGCGACGCCTGTGCAGAGGGTCGCAGGGGAGCACCCGTCCAAGTGATCAATCTATGGCGCGATTTCGCCCTCGAAAAAGGCGACGACCGGCTCGGTTGGAGGTGGGCGCCGGTCGTCTAGGTGACGTGTGGGTGGTGTGTGTGTCTGGTTAATCGAGCGGAGGTGAACTCACCGATGGTGTGCTGCCGTCTGCGGTGAAGCGAATGACTCCTGTTTCGTCGACGAAATACTGCCTGTAACCGGTCCGCCCCGCTGCCGTCGGAATCGCGGTGCAGGTATACGCTGGGACTGTGGTGGTAGTGCCGTTTGTGACCGTTACCGTGAAGTTGTACCCCAATTTGAGGCCCGCGCCAAGAACGGAATCGACGAAGCCAGGCGTTGCCCCCGCGCCGTCCGGATTGGACAACTGCACCAAGGAGCCATAGTCCCCGTCGCCGTCGCCATTCGTATCGACAAAAGCCGCCGTGCGAAAGGCAATCTCGCCCGTGGAAATCGTTCGGATAGCCCCGGAAGCGCTCGCTTCATTGGCGCTCATTCGCGACCGTAGCAAATTGGGGATAGCGATTGCCGCGATGATGGCGATGATCGCAACCACAATCATCAGCTCTATCAAGGTGAAGCCCTTAACCCGTTTCATCGCACTTCTCCTTCGTTGCCCAGCGGAAGCTTCCGAGCCAAGCCGCCGAGCGCTTTTTGCGCCAGTGCCCATAGGATAGGCACGATCTGTGCCAATCCGGAACTGCGCGACCTATCTCTTTATAAATGAACAGCTTGCCGAAGATCGGGTCAATTCCCATCTTTGCAAGCTTTCGCACATTGGCGACCATAGCAGCCCGCGAGTGACAAAAAATGTCGCGCACGCACCTATGGCTCAGCGCGGGGAATTCTGTGGCTCTTCAGTGGGCAGCGTGCAAGCTCCGCAAGGTCCCGAGCACTCTCTGAAAGTCCGCCGGCGGGGGAGCGGTGAAGGTGAGTCTCTTCTTTGTGACTGGGTGGGTAAAGCCGAGCCGTTCTGCGTGAAGGGCTTGGCCTTCGAGTTCCTTGAGGGCATCGAGCAACAAATCCGGCACATCCCATTTGCCGAATTCGGTAACTCCGTAGACGGGATCGCCCAACACGGGATGCCCCGCGAACCGCATGTGCACGCGGATTTGGTGGGTTCGGCCCGTTTCCAAGACCAGCGACACCAGGGAGGCAACTCTGAAGCGCTCCAATACCTCGAAGCGCGTGATCGCATCGCGCGCATTGACGCCCGTAACGGACATGCGTCCGCGGTCATGCAGGCTGCGGCCCACGGAGGCATTGATTCGCCCGGTGTTCTCTTTGAATTCCCCGCGGACCAGCGCGAGATAGCGCCTGTCGAACGTGTGTTCGCGGGCCTGTTCGGCGAGTCCCGCAAAGGCTGCGTGCGACTTCGCTACCAGCATGACGCCGGACGTAAACCGGTCAAGCCGGTGCACAATGCCGGGCCGCCCCAAATCGTCGCCGGGCTTCTGGAAATCGGGACAATGGTGCAGGACAGCATTCACGAGGGTGCCGTCGGGATGCCCTGGGGCAGGGTGGACGACGAGGCCCGACGGTTTGTCGATCACGAGCAGGTCGGAATCCTCGTACAAGATGGACAGCGGGATAGCTTGGGGAAGGAGATCGGTGTTGGGCGGCGCAGGGAGCACCGCGACGACCCGGTCGCCCGCGGCCATGGACCTGCCGGACTTCTGGCAAACCGCGCCGTTCACTTCGACAAGGCCCTCTTTGATGAATCGCTGGATAATCGAGCGCGAGACGTCTTCGATGGCCCCGGCGAGGTACACGTCGAGACGCAAGCCCATATGGGCCTCGGTCGTGGTGTCGTCAAATGTAGTGCCCATCATGGGGGGCGCATCTCCTGCCGTGCGAGGTTTCGGGGGGCAGCGCATCAATGCCGGTGCATGTACGCCCAGTCGTTCAAGGGTTCGACGCTGGCCCCCTTAATCCATAAGGGATAGTTCATTTCCGGCCAATAGATGAGGCGATCATGGTAGTTGGCCCCGGGGGGAGTCTTGACCGATAGCTGATACTCGCGAAATGGCGTACCTTCCGCGGCGAGATCGTATTCGAATTTCGGGTACCCCGGCGTCCCTGTGTAGGGCAATTCCTTGATGTAGTCCGGGATCAGTGCAGCCAAATTGGGTGGAAACACCCCCGTATCTGCCTTGTACTGCTCGATCGCCGCGAGTATTGGCTGCGCGTTGAACGTTATTCGCGACAGTCCTCCATCGCGCAGATTGGTCATGGTCCGTGCGGCGAAAAAGGTCCCTATCGAAATGGGAATCATGACGAGCGGAATGAGCGCAAAGCGTCTCACGCGCCGGAAGGGAAGCAGCCCGAGCAAAATGATCGGTGCGCCCACGAGCAAGACGAGCCACACCTGGGCGAATCGGAATCCGATGCGCATCACGCTGATGGCCAGATCGTGCCGGTCCGCGGGCAAGTCGGCCGCCTGAAACCAGAGCGCCAATTGGAACGCGATCGGACTGAACACGAACGCGACAAGCGCTCCGAGTATCATGCCCCCGATGGGGATTCTTCTTTTGCGAGGAGTCTCGCTCATAGATCAAAGTAACCTTGCCGCGCGCGCGAATCCGGGCGCCAGCGCAGTGTATGTGTCTTGATACAACTCAAACCAGGAGTCATAGGTTGATGCCAGCGAAACGTTCGGAGTGCAGGTATCCACGACCTTGATAATAGCATCGCAGGCTTCTTCAATCGATTTGTACATGCCGGTGGCAACGGTGGCGAGCAGGGCAGCGCCATAGGCGGGGCCTTCGTCGATATTGGTGGTCACCAGCGGTGCCTTGTTGATGTCCGCCTGGATTTGGCGCCAGAAAGAGCTCTTGGCTCCACCTCCGGAGGCGCGAACTTGGGCGATGGGGACGCCCATCTCGCGCATGATTTCAAGGCTGTCACGCATGGCGAACGCGACGCCTTCGAGCACGGCGCGGGCCATGTGGGCGCGCCCGTGGCGAAGCGACAAGCCGACGAAACCGCCTTTCGCGTATGGGTCTTTGTGCGGCGTACGTTCGCCCGTGAGATACGGCAGAAATGTCAGACCTTCGGCGCCGGCCGGTGTCGTCGCGGCCTCCGCCGTAATGTATTCGTATGGGTCGCGGCCCGTCTCCACGGCAACGGCTCTTTCGCTTTGGCACAGCGCATCGCGATACCACCGCAGCGATCCGCCCGCGCTGAGCACGACGCCCATCACGTGCCATTTGCCGGGAACGGAATGGCAAAACGTGTGCACGCGGCCTTTGGGGTCCAGGCTGACGTGTTCCGCAAACGCGAACACGACGCCACTCGTGCCGACGGTCGATGAGATCACGCCGGGCCGCACGATACCGCAGCCCACGCCGCCCGCAGCCTGATCGCCGCCGCCTGCAACTACAGGAATCCCCGCGGGCAAGCCCGTCTTTGCGGCCGCTTCCTTCGACAACACGCCGGTCACTTCCGTCCCTTCATACGCGCGCGGCACAAAGTCGGCGGGAATCCCCAACAACGACATAAGTTCTTTGTGCCAGGTCCGGTTCTTCACGTCGAATAGCAGGGTGCCCGAGGCGTCCGCGACATCCGTGGCAAACTCGCCGGTCAGGATGAACCGGATGTAGTCTTTGGGAAGCAGAACCTTGCGCACCTTTTCGTACGCGGCAGGCTCGTTGTCGCGCAGCCATAGGATTTTCGGAGCCGTGAATCCGGTCAGGGCAGGGTTGCACACCATCTCGATGAGGCGTTGCTCGCCGACTTTCGCGGTGATGGCTTCGCACTGCCGCGCCGTGCGCTGGTCGCACCATAACAACGCATTCCGCAATACTTTGTTGCCTGCGTCCAGAAAGACCGACCCGTGCATTTGACCGGTTAGGCCGATGCCCTTCACGTCCGAGGGGTTCACACCCGGCGCGGAGGCCAGTTGCGTCAAGGCTTCATAGGCGGCAGAAACCCAATCGGCGGGGTCCTGCTCGGCCCAGCCGGGCTTCGGGGTCAGCAAAGGGTATTCGACCAGCGCGGAAGCGATTTGCTTTCCGGATTGGTCTATGGCGACTGCCTTGGTCCCGCTTGTGCCGACATCTACGCCTATGACGATGCCCATAGTCTCACTCCAGGTACGAGCCCCGATTGGCAAGGGGCCGGTGTTGACGTAACAAAAACGTGCGGGGCCGTGTGTTCAGCCCCGCACGCACATGCAATCATCATGGATACGCTATTCGCGGTCGGGCGATGTGTTCCGGGAGATCGCTTTGGCCAGCTTACGCCGGCGGCGTTCGCTCGGCTTCTCGTAATGCTTCATCTCTTTGAGCCGCTGCATGAGACCCTCTTTGTTGCACTTCTTCTTGAAGCGACGCAGGGCCTTCTCAAACGGCTCGTCAGGCTTGACGCGCACTTTCGTCACGCAGAATCAACCTCCCCTCATACGGAACCGGAGTACGGTGTCCAAAAATGGCGCCAGTGCTGCGGTATAGTAGGGCATGGGCGGTCATGCCACATGCGAATCCCCGGAGACTCGCTTCCCGCAACAGAGGAGTGTATCAATTATGCCCGAAGTAGTCAACTTCTATGTGCTTGTGGGATATACAACCGCCCGAAGCGTTTGGCCACCGCCCGCAACCTATTTCCCTCCGTAAGCCGAGGCAGCGGCGGCGTCGTCGATAAATCCGTGGTAGCGCGCGCGCCAGAACGCGTCGGCGAAGGACGCGCCGCCAAGCTCACGGCGTTCGTTCTTGGTGAATTGCAGGCACAGGTGGCCGTCTTGCCACGTTTCCCCTCCGTCTTTAGAGAGGTATAAGCCCGCCGGCGTTCCCGAGAACACCCAGGCGCTGTTGCGCGGCGCGAGGAGGGTCCGGGCCAGGGGGATGTCGAAACCTGCCGTTTTCTCTTGCCACGTGACCCCGCCGT
This sequence comes from Candidatus Hydrogenedentales bacterium, assembly GCA_041662805.1. GTDB lineage: Bacteria > Hydrogenedentota > Hydrogenedentia > Hydrogenedentales > SLHB01 > JAIBAQ01. Next base: position 7,636 of record JBAZRU010000230.1, read on the forward strand.
CGATGCTCTTGAGCGCGCCGTGTTCTCCGCCCGCGAACATCGCATCTCCGTTCGCGCCCGCGAAAACCGGCGCGGCAATCTCTCCCTGGATAAACATCGGCGCGACGGCGGCAAACCCGCCCTTGAGATATTTCTGATACACGCTGTCGCGGGTGTTGTCCCAGGTCGTTCCGGCGTCTTTGGATTGCAGGAGGAGCGTACTCACATCCACTCCGCCGAAGTGCGTTTTTGCGCCCATCACGATGTGGTCGGGGTTGGCGGGATTTACGGACAGCCACGGGTAGGCTTCGGTGTAGTAGCCGAGACCGGTGCTGCCGCCGCGGGTCCACGTGGCGTCGGCGAGCGTGCGCGTCAATAGGGTCTCTTTGTACAGGGCGTAGACACGGCCTCCAGCCCCTGGCGCCACCTTGAACGTCATCGCGCCAGTCGGCACACCTTCCGTGAGCGATTCCCAACTCTGGCCCGCGAACTCGCTTCCGAAATCGCGGCTGCGATACACGCCGTTGGATGTCACCGCGAAGACCGCGTTGGGGTTCGCCGGATCGACCAGCACGTCCCGCGGCGTACCGCTATCCGGCGGCACAGGCATTCGCTGCCACGTTGTGCCTTCCGTGGTCGTCACGTAGAAGCCTTCGTCGCATGCCACGTAGACGATGCGCGACTTCGAACCCGCTTCCACGGCGCGGACGGGACTGCGTAGCGCTTGGTCGATGGGGGTCCATCCGCGTTCGGACGACGCAGCATCCGTCGAAATGTAGAGTCCGCCAATATCGTCGATGGCGAAGATCACGCTAGGGTCTTCAGACGATACGGCGACGTCCGTCACCAGCCTGCTTTGCCAGCCATCGGGCTTCAGCAGGTTTTCTTTCCAGATATATTCGTTGTCCCACGCGGCGAGGTAAGTCGGATACGGCGGCTTGAGGTCCTTGCGCAAGCTATTCATACGCGGGCGCACGGTCATGTCCGTGGGAAACGTCTGCAGCGAGTACAAGGCTTCCTTCATCGCCTTGTCCTTGTCGGGTGCATCGGGAGCGACGGCGTAGTAGAGGTACGTGAACAGGCTTTGCGCGTCGTTCTTGTGATTCGCCCAAAGTCCATCGGCCACGACGCGGTAGCCCGCAAGCAATGCTGGGTCGTCTTCCAGGCGGAACAAGTTCTCCAGATGGCTGAACACGTGCTCGGCATCGTCGTAGTCGCGCTCGGCTTCAAAGCTCTTTAGGCCGCGCACGCCGTAGTCGGTCACGAGCTTGTCGTAGACGGCCTTGAACTTCTCCTTGCCCGTCGCGTGGTACGCGACCTTCGCGCCGCCGATGGCCATCATGATGCGTGTATTGATGGTCTTCCCGTCGGTGAAGCCGAGGATAGGCTCGGGCCGCACGTGGCCGAGGTTGTAGATCACGAGGCCGTTGTCGACCCAATAGCTCACGAGCGCGTCGATGGCGTCGCGGCAGCGGTCCTTCTGTTCGCCCTCCGCCGCGAGGTCGTAGTATTGGCCAAGGCCGTGAATCGCGTCGCTGTAGTTGTGATGGCTGGGATCGGCCCGCCACCGCAAGGGCTGACCGTCCACTTCGCCTTGGTGCCATTCGTTGCTGCGTTTCGACCCGACGCGCTCTTCGTAGACCGGGCCATGGCCGAGGAAGTAGCCGCGCGCTTGCAGACCGCGCACGCCCGTAACGCGCTGGCATCGGTAAACGCCTTCGAAGACTTCGTCGACGCGCTTCTTCGCCGCGGCGAGTTGTTCCGCGGGCGCACCGGATGTCTTGAGGAAAGCGTATTTGTAG
>JBAZRU010000231.1:0-9366 GCA_041662805.1 Candidatus Hydrogenedentales bacterium
TGGGGTAATGGGTCAAGCATCTTCTTGACGACGAGGGGTGCAAGCACGATCAAGGCGAATATCGCAGTGACAACGATGAACAGTGTTCGCGTGGTTTCGGCCAATTCTTCATGTTGCTCGAGCGCGGCGTCGACGCCTGGAGTTCGGTCCGCCAATTCAGCACCCGCTTCCCCTGTTGATACGGCGACGATCGTGCCGATTGTTCCAAGTATCATCAGGGTGAGTGCGCACACGGCAAATGGGCGTGAGTATTTCCTGACAGCGAGGCTCAGTATCACGAATAGGGGGGCGACCAACAGCAAGGCGATCGGAAAGTGCACGATTAGGGGATGCAAGGTATCCCAACTCGGTATGGGGGGGAACATAGTATCGACCTCCTATCCAGGGTCTGTCGCTTCAGATTTGTTCTGGGGAGGCGCCGCCCGCCGAGGGTAGGGGGGAGAGAGTCGTAGCGGAAGCGGGCGGCGCCATATCACGGGGAAGTGAGGAGTAAGTTGCAGCTCGACCTAGTTCACGTTGACGTATTTTTCTTTTGGGGAGAAGCAAGCCGGGCACTTTGCGAAGTCAAGCTTCGTCGTCGTATACCCGCAGATTGTGCAGACATAGAGCGCCTTTGTCTCTTTCCATGAGTCGAGGTTGTCGTGCGCTTCTTGGTACAGTTTGGCGTGCTCGGCTTCGGCTGTCTTGGCATAGTTGAAGCTGCGGAGCGCGTCTTTGTTACCGTCTTTGCGCGCCTTTGCAATGAATTCCGGATACATGGTGTCGCGCTCGTATGACTCGCCTTTGATGGCCGCCTCAAGGTTTTCCTTGGTGCTTTTCACGTCCGCTTTTTTGACGTCGGCGACGGGCTTGCCTCCCAGCGACTCGATGGCTTTCCCGTGGTTGGCGGCGTGGATTTCTTCCGCGCGGGCTGCCGCACGAAATAGACTGGCCGCGCCTTTGTAACCTTCTTGGTCGGCTTTTTCAGCAAACGCCAAGTAGCGGGCATTTGCGTTGGATTCGCCGTCGAAGGCGGCCATCAGGTTGTCGAGGGTGCTTGTGGGCTTTTTCTCTTGCGCCATGGCGGGCATTGCAGTAGTCGCGGCGAGGATACAGGCCACGGCTCCCCAAAGAGCGATGCTGGACTTGCGTAGTGAAGGTTGGTTCATGGACTCATTCTCCTTTGCTCGATTATGTTGGGCCGCGTCCGCGGCGTGTACCTTCGTCTGTTGTGATGGAGGGAGCAAACGGTGTGCCAGCACAATCGCGGTCCAATAGCATGCGAATTCTGCGAATACAAGAAAGGAGATTCTGTAACCTCAGGGGATGTGTATGATTCTTTGAACGACGCGCGCGCAGGCGTATTAGAATTTGTACGCTGCTCTAGGAAGCCTGATGGTTATGTCGATACGTGGGAGCGCAGGTCGTGCTTCTTGATCTTGTAGGCAAGATCGCTGCGTGAGAGTCCCAGCTTGCGCGCGGCTTCGGCTTGGGATCCTCCGACTGCATGAAGCGCGCGGACGATAAGCTTGCGCTCCACGTCTTCCAGAGTGGAACGCAAGTCGATAGATTCGTCCAATCCATCCATGAGTGCGCCTACCGCAGCGTGAGACTGTTGCGGCGCATGCGGCGCCAGTAGGTTTGGCACGAGGAAGTCCTCGGAATGCAGTACGGTCGATTGGCCGAGAATGTAGGCGCGCTCCACCAGATTGCGTAGTTCGCGAATGTTTCCGGGGTAGTGGTACCGGCGCAGCTTCTCGAGGGCATCGGGTGCGAGAGAGCGCTCGGGCACCTTCAGTTCTTCGGCGATATGCCGGAGGAAGAGCGTTGCGAGTGCGGGGATGTCGTCGGAGTGGTCGCGAAGTGCAGGGACACACACGGGAACGACTGCGAGACGAAAGTAGAGGTCTTCGCGAAACGATCCGTCTTTAATCTGATGCTCGAGATTCCGGTGGGTAGCGGCGAGAATACGAACATCCACCTTTCTGGACGACGTGGCCCCTACACGCATGACTTCTTTGTCCACGAGCACGCGCAACAACTTTGCTTGCAGGGGCAGGGCCATCTCACCGGCCTCGTCCAGGAACAGCGTGCCTCCGTGAGCTGCCTCGAATAGGCCCGACCGTACGCGGTCGGCTCCGGTAAATGCGCCACGCTCGTGTCCGAAGAGTTGGCTTTCGAGCAAGGGCTCGGGAAGTGCGGCGCAGTTGACGGCAACGAAGGGTTTGTCGGCGCGACGGCTATTCCTGTGGATAGCGCGCGCGACGAGTTCTTTACCTGTGCCGGTTTCGCCATTGATAAGCACGGTTGCATCGGTAACGGCAACGCGCCGGATGAGGTCGCGCAAGGCGTTCATGGGGGGGCTTTCGCCGATGAGGTTGTCGGAGCCGGCGAGTCGCCTCACTTCTTCGCGCAGGCGCGCATTCTCCCGAACCAATCGCGAATGCTCGAAGGCCCGGTCGATTGCGGCGAGTACGGCATCGGGATCGAAGGGTTTTGTGATGAAGTCGAATGCCCCTTGGCGCATGGCGGACACGGCAAGGTCTACCGTGCCAAAGGCGGTCAGCATGATCAGCGGGGGGCTAAGGTCGCAGTCGCGGCAGGCCTTAAGAAGGTCCATCCCCAGGCCATCGGGGAGGCGCTGATCGGAGAGGATGACGTCCCAGGAGGCCGTAGCAAGACTGGCCTTTGCCGCGGCGAGCGTGTCCGCTTCTCCGACTTCGTGATCATGTTGCCGTAGAAGCGCAGACAGGATTCTGCGCATATTCGCTTCATCGTCGATAACCAGCACGCGCGCCATATTCGTGCCTCAGGTATCCGCGAGGCCGGTAGTATCGGCTGCGGGTAGGTGTAGTGTAAAACGGACGCGACCGCCTTCGTTTCGTGCGAGTCGAAGGCTGCCGCCGTGCGCTTCGGCGATTTTTCGGGCTATAGCAAGGCCAAGGCCAGTGCCGTTGGGTTTAGTAGTGAAGAACGGGTCGAACAGACGGAGAACTATATCCGCTGGGATAGGCTCACCGGGATTCTCGACATAGAGTACGGTTACATTCGGGGTGCTTTGTTCGCAGCCAATTTCGATTTCCGCCTCCTTCGAGCTTGCTTCCAGAGCATTGGTGATCAGATTCAGCATTGCCTGATGCAATTGGAACGCATCGACAACGATCACGGTATCATCATCGCACCGGAAGCGGATGCGGATCGACTTTTCCGAGGCCCGGGCCTTGGCCATATCCGCAAGGTAGTGCAAGGTAGAACCCACGGGGGTGGGCTCGCGGCGCAGTTTTTTCGTGCGCGCATAGGACAAGAAGTTGGTGGTGAATTGTTCAAGCCGGCGGGCTTCTTGCAGGGCGATGCCGAACATTTCCGTGCGCAGGGAAGAGTTTCCCTCGGCCTTGTCGGCCATGGCGAGGCTGCTGGCAATCATGGCAATGGGATTGCGTATCTCATGGGCAATGGCGCTGGCGAGTTCTCCGAGCGCGGCCAGTTTCTCTTGTTCGACGAGTTGGTCTTTGGTGCGCTGTAGCTCACCCAATGCGAAACGCAATCTGACTTGCTCTTGGCGCAGTTGGCTTGCCAACAACCAAACGACAAGGCCCACCAAGTAGAAGACAAGGATGGTGCCAGCCGCCTCGAAGTATTCGGTCGCGCTACTGAAAGGATTGCGCTGATAGTAACTCCATACTTCGGCGAACGACACGAGTCCCGCGCACGATGCGACCATGATCGTGCCGGGTAATGAAGCGCGAAAGCCAGCGGCGACAACAGGGAGGATCAAGAGAACGGTGTAGTGGGCGTCCTCATTCTGCGACACCATGGATATGAGTCCAGCGAAGCCGAGATGCATGCAGATCGACGCTCTTCCGTATAGAAACTGGGTAAGTCGAGAGAGTGGTCTCTCGCGCGCGCTCAGCCACAGCAACTCGGCCGTCTGCATAAGGAATCGGGACCCGAATAGAAAGAGAATCGTCCGCGACGGCCATCCCAACTGGGGTTTGAAGGCAAGCTGCATGACCAGCGTGCCGACCATGATTAGAAGGTTGAGGAGAATCAGCGTGGACTCTTGTCTGCGGAACGACTCGAAATTCGAATCGAGAGGAAGAAGGGGCTCGTCCGGGGGGTGTTGGGTATGTGAAATCGGCGGAGTCATTTCTGTAGGAGCGCAAGTTTTGTGCCCGCACGCATGGTTACTGCGGAGCTGTTGACTGGAGCGTTCACGAGTAGCCTGCAGCGAGGGACGGTTGAACCACGAGCACGGCTGCATCCAGGTTGGCAGTGATCCCACGGTGTCGGGCGAGAGGCTCGTAGTAGCGTTTTTCGATTTGCCGGCGGAACTCGCTGGTATGTGATGCCGGCACGAGATTGACGGTGCAACCGCCGAAGCCCGCGCCTGTCAGGCGCGACCCGAGGCTGCCACTGGCGCGGGCGGCGGCGACGAGTTGGTCGAGTTCGTCGCAACTGACCCGGTAGTCGACGCGGCAACTCTCGTGCGAAGCGTTCATAAGCGCGCCGAAACCGGGGGCGTCGCCCGCGAGGAGGCAGTCGCGGCCAAGTTCGACCCGTTTGAATTCGGCGATTTGGTGACGGGCACGGGCCTGGAGCCGGAACCCGCCTTCGGGTTCGGGAAGATCTCCGAGCCACTTGGCGCGGATTTCGTCCACGGACAGTTCAAGGAAGCGGGCGGCCTCGGCGAGGGAAGTGGTTTCGCGGTGAAAGGTTTGCGCGAACAGGGTTTCGACTTCGGCGTTGGTCAGGCAAAGCGGACCCGACCAGAGGTCGTCGAGACGGTCGAATTCGATTTCGGGTCCGAATTCCTCTTGGGCCTTTCGCTCGACCATCGCGCGGATGAGGCGGCACGAGAGCGGGCCTTCGTTGTAGCGGTGAAGCGCGCCGCCGGACTTGTCGGCTTTGACGAGCGAGTTGCACACGACGATGGCGTGGCCGGGAACAAGCGGGGCCTGTTCGACGCGCAAGGGATGGAAATTGATCTTGCAGGCCGCGCCCTCGCCGCCGAGGAGGATGATGGCTTGGTCCATCCCGCCGCCTTGCGTTCCGACGTAGCGCTCGGCATCGGCAAGCAGTCCCGCGAGTTCAATGCGCGAAATACCGCTCTTGTCGAGGGGTACGCCGAGGACGTTGAGGTAGGCCAGCGCAGACGCAACGACAAGCGCCGTGGACGAACTCAGGCCTGCGGCCATCGGGATGGTCCCTTCTACGAGCAGGTCCATGCCGGGAAACGACGCAGGCTGGAGATGGGCATTGAGGCCGTGCACGGCGGCCTTGCAGTAGTTCTCCCACGCGCCGCGCGGAGACGCAGGGATAGCCGGTTCGTTCACAAACTCAGCTTGGGGATAGGCTGTGTCGATCTCGTGGAGCCGGATGGTCGAATCCGTGCGAGGCGCAAACGCGATGCGGATTTCCCGGTCGATGGTCATCGGTAACACGGGCAAGCCGTTGTAGTCGATGTGCTCGCCAAGCAGGTTCACCCGGCCCGGAGCGCGGCATAGCTTCGGCACACCTGCATCGGGAAAGTGGGCGCGAAACTCGCGCAGAAAGTCGTCTGTATCGCTGCTCATGCTTGGGAGATTCCACGACACTGCAATTGGTGCGCGATTGTAGCCAAGGCGCGGGGGTGGTGCAACGGAAGGGAGAGGCTACTTCAATCAGTCCTCTGAACGATCACGCCGCCGTAGATTTTGCGGGCACAAACGCGTCGGCGAAGATTTCCTTTATGCTGGCGCCCATGAGGAAGGTCTTTTTCTGCAGGAGCTTCACGAGGTCGGGGTGTCCGCAGAGGTAGACGCGGAAGCCTTTGAGCGAAGGGAGAGCGGAAGCGATATAGACGTCGAGGGGGCCGGTGTGAATGTCTTCGCCTACGTCGCCTTCGAGCACGCAGGGGTGGTAGTGCAGGTTGGGATGGCATCGGCTGAGCGCGCGGAGTTCGTCGACGAGGTAGAGGCCGTCTTTGCGGATGCTTCCGTGAAACAAGTGGATTGGTCCCGTGTGATTTTGACGAAGGGCGTCATTCACGATGCCGTACAGGGGGGCGAGGCCGGTGCCGGTGCCCGCCAGAAGCAGTGGTTGCGCGGGATTGCCTTCGACGTAGAAGCAGTTGCCGTGCGGTCCCAGGATTTCCAAAGTGTCGCCTTCTTGCGCGTGGTCGTGCACCCAACCGCTCATCACGCCGCCGGGCACGCGCGCGACGTGGAGATGGAGCGCGTCGTCGACACCTGGCACGCTCGCGAGCGAGTAGCTTCGGACTGCTCCTTGGGGATGAATGAGATTCAGGAATTGTCCGGGGCGGTACTCGAACGTGCTGTCGCAATGAAGCCTCAACTCGGCGACGGCACCGTTCAAACTGCGCACACCGGCGATGCGCGCCGTAAAGCGCAGACCTGCTGCGTCCGGGCGCGACACGACCAAGCGCCCTTCCGGTTTGCACATGCACGCGAGGAAATAGCCTTGCGCCCGCAAGGTGTCGCGCAGTCCGGCTTGCGCAACGGGCGGCGGCGTCCCTTCCACGGCGCGCATCACGCACGATTGGCAAATCCCGCTACGGCAGGAGCTGGGCGCGTGTACGCCGGCGGCCTCCAGCGCTTCCAGCACCGTGCCGCCCAGGGGCACGGCGAGCGTGTCCCCCTCGAAGACCAATTCGCTCATGGCAACTATACGGAGGCCGGTTCGCGGTTCAATACGTCGTTGCGCGTGGATTCCGCGATGGCAAGCACTTGTTGAATCAGTTCGGCAGGCACCGAGAGGTCGTTGAGCGATTTCTCAAGGTTCTCTTTCACCGCGTCGAAGTGCGAGTCGTTGAGTCCGCGCGCGACGAGGTGTGCGTGCCCCCTGCGCATATCCGAGCCGGTGTAGTTGTGCGGGCCACCGAAGGCCATGGTCATGAAGGCCTTCTGCTTTGCCGCTTGTCGTTCCATATCGACGTCTTCGAAGAAATGGCTAATCCGCTCATCCGTCAATACGTAGCGATAGAAGATGTCCACCGCCTGATCGACCGCCGCCTGCCCGCCCAGCGTTTCATACAGAGAACCCATGGAATTGCCTCCCGTTGTTGGCTCGCCTAAAAGATGTATTCAGGATACATGTTTTAGACAGGGCACGCAAGTCCGTGGGTGAGAACAGGGGGGCGCGTGGAAAATGACGAATTCGCAGAGGTGTGACGAGTGCGGGAAAGTAAAGCAGTCACTCCGCGTGGCAGTAAATGAGAGGCTCCTAGCGACCCGGCAGCGCACCTGTGGGAGTCAGTTGTTTCCGGCGGAATTCCCCTTCAATGCCCAGTTGCGATCCTCTTTCTCGACGACTTTCTCCTGATTTTGAATGTAGTGGAGAGGGGTCTTCGCAACTTCGGCCTCGGAGATGGGAGTGGCTTCCGAGGTTCCGAACAATCCGGCATAGTCGCCGTGAAAACCGTCGCAGATGTCTCGCGCGGCGCACTGGACGCAACCTGCATGGTACTGGTAGTGCAACTCGCGAGCAGCCCGCTTCCGGGCTTCTTCGCGATAGAGGACATCCTTGCCGCGAATCGCCTGGGTAATAAGCCCCAATACATGCTGCGCGGTGAATCGAATGCGGCCGCGCCATGGCCGCCGGTAGTAGTTGTCGCGAATCAGATTGCTGGCGCCGCGGAATACGCGGTCGGCCAAAGGGCCCAGCCTGAACACGGGGACGAGATCGCCATCCCGCATCCGCTCCGGCTGAAGGCCTGTCCACATCCAGCTTTGATAGTCCCATTCGTGATGGTCATAGGGAAGCTGCTGAAAGTTGTAGAAGTTCTTTCGGTGGCGGGATTCCCCCATGCACAGGGGGAGATAACGCACGTTGACTTCGATCGAAGCGTTTTCGAGGATGTCCATGGCTTCGGTGAGATAGGGCTTAATCTCCGAGTATCGGGCGACGTTTTCGTGGGTTCGGACGCCGGCATCCTGATCTTCAAAGGGATTGAAGGCGATGTAATTGACGGCGCGAGCGCCATATTCGACGGCTCTGCGGGCGATTTCGGGCAGCAAGGGGACGACGGGCTTCGACATGGTGCAGTTCAGCCGGAAGGGGAAGTTCAGTTCGCGCATGCGCTGGATGGCCACGGTGATTTTTTCGTAGGCGCCCTTCTTGCCGACGACGAGGTCGTGTTGCTCGCCGATGCCATGGAGGCTGACGAGAAAGTCGCGAACACCGGCGTCGCGGAATTGTTCGAGAACCCCCGGTTTGGCGAGCTGCAGGCCGTTGGTAATGAGCGTGGGGTAGAGGCCAATCTCACGGCAGTACCGGATGAGTTCGAGGATGTCGGGATAGATGGTAGGTTCGCCGCCTTGGATGTCGATGGAGGTGTTTCCATAGAAGTAGCGGAGCTGCTTGCAGATTTCCTTGGCTTTTTCCAGAGACATGAACGGGTGCTCGGGGTGGTGAGCGTCACTTATGCGATTCAAGAAATAGCAGAAGTAGCAGCGTTGGTTGCAGGTTTGGCCCAGCCATAGAACGCCGCGCTTGGTAAGCGTGCGAGACTTCGTCTTCTCCAGCGGAGCGATGTTGTTTTGCGCAACGGAATTCGAACTGATTGAGGGGACAGTCTGAGTGTCAGAGGTCACGGTACTTCTCCACGCGTGGTCGCCAAGTGATTTCAAGTCGAATAAGGTTGAAAGAGCCACTACACCCCGTGGCGCCCCGCGTGTAGCCGCTGACTCGCTATCCTTGATTATAGGCGAAAACTGTGCCTGAAGTGAAGAAGTGGCCCGAGGTTGGCAAAGGCACCAAGAGCAGTTCCCTTGGGATTCCTCTTACTGGTCTAGGGTGACTGTCCGATCTGCGTTCTCTACCAAAGCAAGCCTGCAGGCAACCGCAGGCACCTGGAATCCTGTCGTTTGACATGCATCAACACGCTGATGGTACACTCGCCCGGCTCGCGTTGGAAGTGCGTGGGGTCGTCCTGGTGAATTTGCTGCCGCATGCAGGAGTATTCAGCATTCCGCAGTACCAAAGAGGGTGCGAGATGGAGAAGAAGTCCGGAAGAGCGACAGCAAAGACAGTAAAGACTGGGGAACTTTTCTTTCCCGCGACTGTTGCATTTTGTGTGGCCGCTGCCACGCTGTTGCTTCAATTGCTCCAAACACGCATTTTTGGCGTTGTGTTTTGGAACCATCTTGTTTATTTCATCATCTCGGTGGCTCTGCTGGGGTTCGGCATCAGTGGCACGTGGATGTCATTTGGACAAGACACCCGCATTGCGCGATTCATGACTCTTCGAAACTCAGCAATCGGGTTTGTCGTCACGACAGTACTTTCCTCGCTTCTGATACCTCGATTCGGAGTTGCGATGGCGGACTTCTTCTCCAGTATGCCGATGTTTCTTCTGCTGTTCATCACGTATTCCTTGGCGGTGTTGCC
>JBAZRU010000232.1:0-9341 GCA_041662805.1 Candidatus Hydrogenedentales bacterium
TGTGCAGATCGAGCAAATGGGCGACTTTCGCGAGCGTCATGGGGCCGGCTTCGGAATGGATGACTTCAAGGCCTAGCCCGGCTTCATCGGTGGACGCGAGCAGTTCGATGACCCGGTCGCGGGCCGCCGTGAAGAGGGCCTCGGCGAGGCCGATGGAGCGCGCGCCGTAGTGAAGCGCCGCGGCCCATTTGTCTTGATCGAAGCCTTCTACGTCGCTTCCCGGTTCGGCGGATGCGCGGCACATGCGCCACAGGTAGACAAACTCGACGTCGGCGAGATGGATGAGTATCTGGCGGGTGGTCCATGAATCGGGCGCATAGGTCTTGGAGAGGTCCGCTTCGGTGGCGTCGAAGCATTCCAGAACCGTGTCGCGGGATTTCCTGAGGGACTCGATGGTTGGCAGGTGAATCATGACTTGGGCTCCTTCCTTTGGGGTGTGTCCAAGTAGGCCAATACTTCGGCCTCGCGTGTCCGGTGTTGCGTTTCGGGTGAACAAGATGCCGGCTGGAAGCCAGCGGTACAGCTAAGATGCCGGCTGGAAGCCGGCGTTACACTTCGGCTTTTGCGAGTTCGTCCAGTTCGTCTTGGATGCTTTGCGTTACGGGGAACCTGAAGCCGGTCTTCGGGTCGAGGTCGAGGTCGAGCACTTTCATGGTGACTGGAAGTTGCTCGCGTTTCCACTGGTTGTAAGCGAAGAGCCTGCCGAAATTGGCGGTCCACGTGCGCAATTGTTCGGTGTCGTGTTCGATACGTCTGTGGACGAGCACGCGCCAGCAATCGCTGAGGGACATACGCCGGCGCGCGAACAGATAGAGCAGGTCGTCGAGGATGACGTAGGGCATCAGGTCGGCTTCGTCTTTTTGATCGGGCGCGAGTTCCGCGCTGGGCGGAATGGCCAGGACCTTTTGCAGCGAAGTCAGGTTGTCGCGCTTCGCGATGTGTTCGATGAGGGTCGAGACGAGGGTCTTCGGGACGTTGGCGATGGGCGAGTAGCCGCCTTGATTGTCTCCGCCGGTGGTTGTGTATCCGACGGCGGCTTCGCTGAGGTTCGACGTGACGAGCAGCAGGCCTTTGGCGCTGTTCGCCCAGTTCAGCATCATGTTGCCGCGAACGCGCGCTTGGAGGTTTTGCTTCGCGAGCGGGGTCACGTGTTTTTCGCCGTCCATGAGTTCGGCGGCTTTCGCGAGCGCGATCTCGGTTTCCTCGCCGATGGAGACGACTTTGAACGGCACACCGAGTTCCTCGGCGACGGCACGGGCGGCGTCTTCCGTGGCCTTGCTACTGAATGCCACGTTGGGGAGGTAGACCGTCGCGACGCGGTCGGCGTAGCGTTTTGCTTCGCGGCCCTCTTTGAGGGCCTTCGCGGCGTGCACGGCAATCAACAGGCACAGCGCGCTGTCGCGTCCGCCGGACAGCGCGACCAGGAAGCGGTCGAACGCGCCGACCTTCTCGAAGTAGTCGCGCAGGCCCAGCACGAGGGCGTCGAACAGTTCATCCAGGAACCGGTCCACGTGATTGACGACGCGCGCCGTATCCGGCAAGAAGAAGCTTGTGGGCATTTGCGCCACGTACTCGGGCATGGACGCGGGACGAAACTCGCTGCGCGGGGCCTCGACGATGCGCGTGGAAGAGGGGGTGTCTTCACGGCGCGTGGCTTCCTGACGCCAGGTGGTGTTTTCGGAGCGCACGCGGGCGACGTCATCGAGGTCGACGATGGCGGAGGTGAGGGTCCAATAGCGCGTGGAGAGGATGTCGCCTTCGGCGACGACTCCTTCGGGCGTGGTAATGAATCCACCGCCGTCGAAGACGAGGCGGCTGTTGTCGCATCCGAGGACGTTGGCGTAGGCGTAGACGCAGGCGAGGTTGCTTGCGGCTCCCAGGATGAGGCGGCGGCGTTGATCGTTCTTGAGCGGCGTGAACGGCGAGGCGCTTGGGTTGCAGATGATTTCCGCGCCTGCGCGAACGCGCGCAGAGGCGGGCGAGTTCGTGGCCCAGAGGTCTTCGCAGATTTCCGCGCTCACTCTGCCGAAGGGCAGTTTGAACACGAGGTCGCCCGCGGGCACGCCGTTCACTTCCGTGACACCGTGGGTCCATGCGGTCCAATTGCGGCCTTCGTAGAAGATGCTGTACGTGGGCAGATACTTCTTGAAGATCAGGCCGAGGGCGCGGCCGTCGTGAATGAGCGCGGCCGCGTTGTACATGAAGGAGTCGATGCGCACGGGGAGTCCGAGGAACACGCTGATGCCGGTGCAGGCTTGCGCTAGTTCCTGGAGGGACTGCCAACTGCGGCGGGTGATATCGGGCCACCAGATGCGGTCTTCCAGGCTGTAGCCGGAGATGCACAATTCCGGCGTGACGAGCAGGTGGATTCCCTGCTTTTTGGATTCTTCGATGACGGCGCGCAAACGTTCGGCATTGCCGGCGAAATCACCGACTTTAACCGAAACTGCCGCGACGCCAATACGAATGAGACGCACGTTTTTACTCCTCGATATCCGTCCTGCACAGGACTACGTCTTTACAGGATATCAGACTATGGTACAGATATCGCGTCCGCCGCAAGCGATCTACTCGATGTCCGGACCTTTCAAGAGATCGTCCTTCAATACGCCGACCTTTTCCGAGAGGATGACGCGATAGATTTCGGGATTGCGGAGGCGTTTGTACTCTTCGGGCAAGGCTGCGATGTGGCTCAAGGCGCGCTCGCGGATCTGTTGGATCGGCGGTGTTTCCTTGACGATACGGCCTTTGTCGAACACGGTCTCCAGGAGCGAATCCGCGCGCGCGGCCCCGCGCAATCGGGCTTCGTTGTGAGGCAGGCGGCGGTGGCGTCCCACGATTGCGCCGTGATCCGGCCACGTTTCGTCGAAGTCGTAGAGGACATCGCCGAGCGGGCTGCCTTGATCGTCGCTGTAGCGGACGAGATTCTTGCGGCACGGGTCGGTTGCCTTCATGAGGTTGGAGGAAATCTTGATGCGGGGGATCCACGCGCCGTTTTCGCGGACGGATACGAGTTTGTACACGCCGTTGAGCGAGGGGCAGTCGTTCGAGGTGATGAGGTGCGTGCCCACGCCCCACGCGTTGATCTTCGCGCCCTGCCGCTTGAGGTCGGCGATGAGGTCTTCCTCCAGGTCGTTCGACGCGACGATGAGCGGATCGGCGAACCCGGCCTCGACCATCAAGCGGTACGCGGCTTTGCTGAGCTTGGCGAGGTCGCCGGAGTCGAGGCGGATGGCGGGGCGAACCGGATTGCCCGCATCTCGCATCTCGCGGAAGACGGTGATGGCGTTGGGGACGCCCGACTCGATGGTGTCGTAGGTGTCGACCAGCAGCACGCAGCGTTCGGGATAGTTGCGGGCGAAGGCGCGAAAGGCCTCTAGTTCGCTGGAGAAGCTCATGACCCAACTGTGGGCGTGGGTGCCCGACACGGGGATGCCGTAGGTTTTGCCCGCGAGCACGTTCGACGTGGAGGTGCAGCCGCCGATGTAGGCGGCGCGCGACCCGCTGATTGCGCCGTCGGGCCCGTGGGCGCGGCGAAGCCCGAATTCCATGACGGGGTCGCCGTTGGCGGCGAGGCAGACGCGGGCGGCTTTCGTGGCGATGAGCGTCTCGTAGTTGAAGAAATTCAGGAGGGCCGTCTCGAAGAGTTGCGCCTCGAAGATGGGCCCTTCGACTTGCACGACGGGTTCGGAGGGAAACACGAGCGTGCCTTCGCTTACGGCACGCACGGTGCATGTCGGGCGAAACGCGCGCAGGTAGTGGAGAAAGTCGTCGTCGAAGATCTTCAATGAGCGCAAGTAGTCGATGTCGCTGTCGGTGAAGCGCAAGTTCTCGAGGTAGTCGAGAAACGGTCCGAGCCCCGCGGCGACGCCGAACCCCGCGTGGGTTGGAAGGCTGCGGAAGAAGTACTCGAAACAGACCGGCAAGTCCGCGCGGCCTTCCTTGCGGTAGCCGGCGATCATAGTCAGTTGATAGAGGTCCGTGAGGAGTGCGATGCCCTCGCGCCGCAACCAGGGGTCCGGGGACTCGGTCATGTCAGATCCTCCGAGCGGCAAACGACAACGCCTGCCCGGCTCATTTGTTGGAGAGCGGCCGCGACGGTTCCCGCGGGGACGTCGACGCCTTTGCACAGGTCTTCGATGATGACGGTGTCGAGGCCGATTGCGCGGGCGTCAAGGGCGGTGGCTTTGACGCAATAGTCGGTGGCGATGCCACACACGAAAACGCGCGCGACGCCTTTGGCCTTGAGGCGGGCGGCGAGATCCGAGTCTTGAAAGCTGCTGTAGGCCTCGACATTCGCGTTGGAGCCTTTGCTGACGATCCATGCGTGGGGCGGAACTTCGAGTTCGGGGTGGAACGCGGCTCCCAAGGTGCCTTGAACGCAGTGCACCGGCCAGCTTTTGTCCACGAACTCGGGGGAGTCGCTGAAGCTGCAATGATTTACGGGGTGCCAGTCGCGCGTGAAGACGACGTGCTTGAAGCGCGGCAAGAGGGCATTGACGCCGGGGACGATGGCATCGCCTTCGGCGACGGCCAAGGCTCCGCCGGGACAGAAGTCGTTCTGGATGTCCGTGACGATGAGTGCGTCACCTGCTTCGATGCGCATGGATTACCTCACGCGTTGCCGTAGTGCTTCGAGGGCGGTGTCGAGGCCTGTTTGGAAGGCGGACGACTCCAACTCGGTAAAGCTCGACGGCCAACAGGTAGATATGAACTCACAACGAACCACGTTTATGCGCAGCCACTCTAGAGCGTAGCGCACGATGATGTCGTGATCAAACGCGAGCGGGGGCAGGTTTGCGACGGGATACCACGCGGCGGCGACGGCATCGTCGCCGTGCTGGAGAGGATGCGCGCGATGATCGATAATGGCGATGTACACGACGCTGACGGTCCATCCTCGCGGGTCACGGCCCGGGTCGCCGAAGGTTTGCCATTGGCGCATGGGGATACCGGTCAGGCCGGTCTCCTCGCGCAACTCGCGCGCGGCGGCGTCGTCGAGCGGCTCGTTTTCGTTCACGAATCCGCCGGGAAACGCGAGGCATCCCATGTAAGGCTCGTGGCCGCGCTCAATGAGGACGAGATGGACGGCGTTGTCTTTCAAGGTGAAGACCACGGAATCGGCGGCCATGATCGGGCGTGGGTAGGGATAGGTGTACATCGTGTGGCCTTGGGTGGTTGCGGTTTTGGGGAGTATACATCTGGGGCACGGGGGAATGGGAGGGGTGGGCAATTAGGTCCCATGCAACGATTCGCGAGGCGTCAAGATACAAGGGCGTCCGGGGAAAGGAGCAGGTGTCGCAGCGCAGCAGAGGCGAAACCAAATCAAGAATCTTAACGCAAGGCGCGAAGATCGCAGAGGAACGGGGAGAAGAACAGAGAATGAACCTCTGGAATTAGAAGACAGAGGCGATGAACGTGAAGGAAGGGGACCGATGATTTCAAGAGATTGTTTGCACGTTGCGTTGGGGCTGATGGCGATGTTCGCGCTGACTGCGAGTAGTCATGCAGCGGATAGCGTCTCGTTGGAGCACGCGACCATTGTGACCGACGCCGGGGAGGCGTTGTTCGTGCAGTATGGCGTGGAGGATTTGGCGGGGTTCCTCAAAGACGTGACCGGTAATGCGCCGCGCGTTGTGTCGTCGCTTGATGGCAATGCGCCGGTGCAGATCGTGGTGGGGACGAAATCAGTCCAGGGGATGGCGCCGGAATGTCTTCCCAGTGCGGCGCTGGGCGAGGAAGGGTATGCGGTCAGGGTGGTGTCGAAAGACGGCGCGTGTTTTGTGACGGCCGCTGGCACGACGCCACGCGGCACGAAGGCGGCGCTGGAAGTCTTGATTAAGGCGATTCGGATCGATGCCGCGTCCGCGAGCGTGGCGGCTTCGTTGAATGTGAGCGGTAAGCCTGCGTTGGCGAAGCGCGGCATGCACTTCAACGGGTGGGCCTTCAACTATCCGTATTCGTTTCGCAGTTGGCGGGAGGAAGATTGGCAGCGTTACCTGGATATTCTCGCGTACCAGGGCGTGAACCTCTTCTATCTCTGGCCGTTCATCGAGATTATGCCGGTGCCGTTGTCGCCGGAAGACCGGGCGTATCTGGAAGAGTGCCGCCGCGTGGTGGACTACGCGCAGCAGAAGCACGGCATGGAAGTGTGGATCATGCAGTGCACGAACCGGGTCGCCAAGGATCGGTGCGGCGTGGCAGACCCGAGGTTGCGTCCGTATTGGCGGCCCGCGCAGGAGGATCTCAACCCGGCGAACCCCGAGCATTTCAAGGCGATCATGGAATCGCGCGAGGCGATGTATAGCATCATCGACAACGTGGACGGGGTGTGCAACATCGATTCCGATCCGGGCTTCTGTCCCGGGAGTACGTTGGACGATTATGTGAAGGTCTTGCAGGGATGCCGGGAGTTGATCGACCGGCACACGATCCACGGAAAGCAGACGAAGCTGATCAACTGGATGCTGTGGGGGTGGGGGCGCGAGGGCATCACCCCCGAAGGACTGCCCGAGCATCAGCGGGCCACGTTGCAGAAGATCAAGCAGGGCTTGCCGGAGCCGTGGGAGCTGATCTGTTCGCAGTTCGGGTTCCTGCCCGCGGATCAGCATCAGTTTCTGCCCATCTGCAAGGATGAGGGCGTGCTTGGAAAGGCAGTGTTTATGCCCTACGGCATAATCGAATTTGAACCGTCGTATCCGAAAACGAATCTGGAGATCGACGGCATTCGCAAGACGTTCAAGGAACAAGTCGATGCATTCCCCGAGATGGCGGGGGCGATGGGGAATGTGCAAGCGCCGTTGCTTCAGTTTCCCGATGTGTATTTCTTCACGTCGGCGATGTGGGACGCCGAATCGCGCGCGCGGACTGAACCGGAGGCAATGCTGGAATTGGCGGGGTACTTGTATCCCGATCAGAAGCGACTCGTCGCGGATTGTTATCTCGCGATGAAGGAAGCCGATCCCGCCAAGGTGACGGCGTTGGCCAACCAGCTCGACGCCGCTGTGCGCGACGGCACGTTGGGACGTCCCGGCCTCTTTGGGCGCAAGCTGTTTCCCGACGCGTCCATTGTGGCCAAGAGTCTTGTTCTCCAGTTGCGCATGCGCGCGGCGCAAGAATCGCTCGTCGCGGGCATCACGCCAAAGGCGACAAGAGAGACTTGCGAGCAGCTTTTGCGTGACTACTGCGACGCGTACCTCGCGTGGGACACGACGCACGGCTGGCACGGCCTTTGGGGGTGGGACAAATGGCCGCCGTCGGACGACCGGTTTGGCGCGGTCGCGAAGACGATGCGCGGGGTGTTTGCCGATGAGACGGAGTTGAACGCGAGCCTGGATGAAATGGTGACGGCTTTGGCCCCAAAATATGGCGAGGCGGCGGTCCGGGAAGGGTGTGTTGCGACATGGAAGAAGTTGTCGCAGTAGCGGACGAAGAGGCCGTGATCGGGAATCGCGCGCATTCAGCGCATAAAGAAAGGAGTGTTCTCCGGTGCGCATAACGTACATTGGCGGACCAACTGCTCTCCTTGAGATGGGCGGGCTACGTTTATTGACTGACCCCACCTTCGACCCTGCGCCCGGCGAGTACCGCGCTGCCGCATATGCCTTGCACAAGACCCAGGGGCCCGCGATAGACGCCGCGTCGCTCGGGCCTATCGATGCTGTGTTGCTCAGCCACGATCATCATTTCGACAATCTCGATACGGCGGGCCGCATGGTCCTTGCGTAAGCCGGGCGCGTGCTCACGACCGTCGCGGGAGCGGAGCGGCTTGGTGGCGAAACCGTGGGCATGGACGTTTGGCAGACCGTCGAACTCCCCGCGCCCGACGGCCGCGTCCTGCGTGTGACCTCAACGCCCGCGCGCCATGGACCTGCGCATGCCGATCGCGGCCCGGTGATTGGATTCATCCTTGCCTTTGCGGACCGGCCCGATTCGGCCGTGTACATCTCCGGCGATACGGTGTGGTACGAAGGCGTGGCCGAAGCCGGCCGGCGGTATCCGGTGAAGGTTGCGTTGTTGTTCGCCGGCGCGGCGAAGGTGGCCGTAGTTGGCCCCTGTCATCTGACGTTCACCGCGGACGAAACGGTTGAGGCAGCGCGTACGTTCGCGGACGCCGCGATTGTCCCACTACACGTTGAAGGCTGGGCACACTTCACGGAGTCCCGTGCGGACATTGATCGCGCATTCGCTGATGCAGGCCTCGCGAACCGGCTGTGTTGGCTCGACCCTGGCGTTCCGACGGACTTCCCGGATCGTTGAGGTCCGTGACCGCTACGTACGACCTTGATTTGTACGGGGGTTCTACTGCTGCGCCAATCGCCTGTCGGCTATGCGCCGCATGACAAGGTATGCCGACAATGCCACCGCAACAGCCGCAAGGCTAATTAAGAGTGTCGTCCCTCGAGCCTGAAGCATACCCAAATCAAAGAGCCGCGGCATGTCGAGTGTCAGGATGTAGTTTGTGTGCGTGGCGGAGTCACTCATCAGGGTGAGCGCAAGATAGCCAAAGTCCGACGCGCCCTCCGTTTCGGTGATGATGATTCCGAGCCCTGGGAAAATCGAAAACGAACCGGTGGCAAGGATCGTCATGGCGCACAAGCACGCAAGCGCCGCGACTAGGGCGGTCTTTGTGCGCGGCGCGCGGTCGACCCACCACATCCACACGACCCCTTGCGCCGCGAACGCCAACAGCCCAAGAATCATAAGAAGTATTTCAACTGGGTGGGAGACGCCACCAGCAACAATTGGTCTGCTCATTACCCCCCAACCTAGCGTGGGGACCAGCCGTTCAAATAGAATCAGAGCCGCCAAAACCCGAAGCAGCGACGGCATGGGCATTCGCGTGAACCACACGGGTGCACCCATGGAGAGCCGGCGGTTCCAGCGACGGAGAATTAGGTAGAGCGCGACGGGGAACAGGGTCATGATGAAGTTTCCGTAGGCAACGGAGATCAACAACCTCATCTCTGGGGTGGGCTGCCACATATGGATCAACACGCTAGTGACAAGAAACATCGCCTGGGTAATCGCGCACAGAAACAACGCGACGGCAAACGCCGCGCAGATTCGCCGCCCCAAAGTCACGCCCGCCTCTTTCACGTGCACCGTCTGAAACATCGATTTCAACGCCGCAGGATCGCCGAAATGTTCGCGCACCAATAGGAACGCGTCCTGCTCCTGGAGCTTCTCGCCGCAGGAGAGGTAGGCGATCATTTTGTCTTCGAAATGGTCTTGCAGCTCTTCGCGCACGTCGTCGAGTCCGTGCATCGTGCAGACCTTGTCGCAATAGGACTGGATTTGTTGAAGCATCTCGGGACTCAGCGTGTTATGCATTTAGCGCC
>JBAZRU010000233.1:0-2558 GCA_041662805.1 Candidatus Hydrogenedentales bacterium
ATGGTACAATTCGTTTAGCTGAGGTACACTGGTACGAGGAATCCGGGATAGGCAAGAAAGAGTACAAGATCAAACGGTACCTGGATTAGACGACATGAAACAGACAAAAGAACATCGATTCGTAATTTGCGTCCGCAACGACGATTACCCTGCATCGCTCGAGAAGCGCAAACTATACGAATCCCTCCCCGACCCCGACGCCGCAAGACACGACCAAATACGAGTCATCGACGAATCCGGCGAAGACTACCTCTACCCAGCCTCCTACTTCGTCGCCGTCGAACTCCCCAAAGCCACCGAACGCGTGCTGGTCCACGCTACATAACTTCGAGCATCCGCTCCCGTACCGCCCATTCTCCGCCGACACACTGGTGAGGCCACCCAGATATCCCCGCTGTCCACCCCGTCCACTTCGTCCACCTCGTCCATGCCTGCCCGCCTGGAGGCGCGCCCTCCCAGAAATCCCCCCTTGCCCAACGCCCCTCCCTCACACCGGCCCTTCAAATCTTCCCAAGACTCCGAACCCAACCCCATCGTAATCGCCCGCGCCTCTTCTTTCTTCATCTGTACTACTATCTTCCGTCTTCCTGCATTTCTTCGCAAAAGTCCCCACTGCGATATCGACTAGTGGTTTGAACTCCAGATGCTATTTGCCCCGGCAGAAAGTGCTTTCATCTTGTTAATCCTGTGAATCGTGCCAATTCGACTCGCCTCTCTCTTCGGCTCGCTTCTCGTTCTTCGTGCCTGCTTCCCCACATTCGTCTGTTTCGTGGTTCCAGCTCTTCACTCTCTATCCGCGGCATCCGCGCTATCCGTGGTGAAGTCCCTGCAGGTTGCGGCTCTGCTGCGTTGTTCTTCTCTGCGTTCCTTTGCGATCTCTGCAACTCTGCGTTGAGATTGTTCCCGCTTTGGTTGCGCTCTGCTGCTCCGCGGATGCCTCAATTTGTGCCGTTTTCACGTCTTCACGCACCCCGCATTCCACCGTAAACGCCTCGCCCTCATACCTTTAACCCTCAACCTCCTTCCCGCACCCAGTGCAACAAACTGCACCTATATATAGAGGCATTCGATCCCGAACGACCGCCCAACCGGTCACCGTTCGTATTCCAGACTCCAAACCCTCTGGGACCAAAACACCAACCCTTACCAAAGGAACCGTCAACAATGTCTACCACGACTACCACCACCCCAGCCACCACGACCGCCCTAGGCACTCCCTGCGCCCGCTCCTGGTCCGAATCCTGGATCGCCGCCGTCGACGCCACCGAATCCAAACTCAACCACCGCATCTGCGGCGCACGCCTCCCCGAAGGCGACCCCTGCACCCGCACCTCCGATCACCCCTCCGGCCGCTGCCGCTTCCACGGCGGCTTCGTCCTCACCGGAGCCCCCTCCGGCAACCGCAACCACGTTATCCACGGACTCTACTCCCGCCGCCTTCGGACCTGCTCCGAATCCTGCCCCCACTGGCAAACCTGCCCCTGCGCCAATCAAGATCCGTCCTATTCCCCGTCCTCGTCTTCCTCCCCCTCCCCGTCCGTGCCAGTCGGTGCTCGTCCGTGTTCGCCCCCTGGGTCTTTGGAGTCCCCGTCCTCCCCGTCCGTGTCAGTCAGTGCTCGTCCGTGTTCGTCCGTCTCCCCGCCCCAGCCATCCGCCCCGCTCTGCCCCTACCAACTCACCGAATACAACACCGTCCTCACCGACGCCCTCGCCATCGTCGAATCCCAACCCCACCCAAACCCCATGGGACTCCACGCCGCCCATAACGTCGCCATGCTCCAAGTCCTCGTCTCCACCGCAGCCAGCTACATGGCCCAATGCAGCCCCTGGTCCACCGCCCCGGCTTCCCCCGAATCCGACGCTCCCGGCAACGACGCTAACTTCAACGCCACCAACGCCTTCTTCCGCCTCATGCGCGAGTTCAGAGCCTCACTAAAACTCCTCGGCAACCCGGCCCACGCCCCCCTGAATCGTCAAAAGCAGGGGTTGACCCACCCCACACCCGAAGGCATCCTCCGCCACGCCCAACGCGTCCAACACGACGCAGACCTCGACCCCGACGCCCTCGCCGGCGCCCAACTCGAACCTCAAACCATCCAAACCCACGCCAGATCCTTTGTCCAACAAGCCGCCCTCGCTGGCGGCGAAGGACACGAAGTCGAAATGTACTGGACCTACGACAACGCCGCCGCGCTCGACGAACCCTTCGCCGACTCCCAACGCGACCACGTCCTTGCTTCCTACCGCCCCGCAAAACAGACCGTATCCCCGGAAATCGCCGCCGAAATCCTCGGCAACCTCCACCTGCCCCCACTCCCCAAAAGCGAAGAAGACCCCGAAAAGGACGAAGGCTACGAACACTACGCCCAAGTCCTCCAGAACTACCTCGACGTCTTCCGCGACGGCAAAATTCCGCCCGAGGGCTTCGCCAAGAACACCCCCATCCGGGCCTACGCCGAATCCATTTACACCGGCCCACCCATGAGTGAACCCATGTCAGAGCGGAATTCGCGGACTGACACATGCGAAGCGACCGCGGGGAGCGCAGACGTGTCCCA
>JBAZRU010000233.1:2568-3565 GCA_041662805.1 Candidatus Hydrogenedentales bacterium
CCGGCGGCGAGCACGCACCGGCGTGACCCTTGACATCGGGTGTCTTCTGTAGCGCCCGGTCTCCGTGCCGGGCGTCTTAGGGACAACGGCCTACAGGAACACGCACTGTGACTTGCTGGGATTTCCTATTGAGACAAGCACCATGGTTAACCCGAAGACGCCCGGCACGGAGACCGGGCGCTACAAAAGACCATAGTCACTTCCATGCGCCAGCTTCGGCGAAGCAGGCTACCAAATGCAGGCGCAATACGCTGTCTACGGTTGCAGTTCGTGGGCGCCGATGTCGAAGGCGTTGCCTTTGGGGATTGCCTTGCCGTAGTAGTCGCGGGCGCCCGGGTCGATGCCGTAGAGGCTCTGGAGACTTAGGCCTTTGTCCACGAGCGGCGAGCCGGTTGCGAGTTTGTAGGCGGAGAGGGTGGTCAGCTTGTGTGGGTCGCCTATCGTGCCGCCTGCGCCGGGTTGCATCAACTTGGGATCGACCTCGAATCCGGTCCCAGCTTCTTGGCCTGTCGCCGATTGCCATGCCGCCAACGATGCGTAGGTGTCGTCGCCCCAGGCAATCTGGATTGGGCTTCCGTACGTGTAGTAGCAGTTGCCGCGAAACGTCCACACGTCTTCCGGGGTTGGGATTGAAATGGCTTGCTTTCCGGGCGCCGTCACGATGATGTTGTTGTAGACCTCGGTATTGTGAAGATGCGTCTTCCCAGCATAGTCGAGTGTATCGTCGATACCCGCGCCGTTTTGCGATGCGCCTACGTAGACGGTGTTGTTGTAGATCCGCGTGTTCCAGATGCCGCCGTTCGACTCGTTGGCCCAGAAGCCGATGCCGCCGCCTCTTCGCTGGCCGTCGTTCTGGCTGATGTTGTATCGCACCACGTTGTCGCGATAGGGATGCGCCCCGGGAAACTGGAAGATGCCGAAGCCCGCGCCGGCATTGTCGTGGGAGTAGTTGTATTGCATGACGGAGTTTGTCGCGCCGCCGTCGATATCGAATCCG
>JBAZRU010000233.1:3575-4002 GCA_041662805.1 Candidatus Hydrogenedentales bacterium
GCCTTGCGATTCGTTGTGGTGGGACTCGCAGAACTGGATGACGAGGTTGTTCACTTCCCAGCCCCAGATCCCCACGGGGCCGCCGCCGGGCGCGTTGTTCTGGCCTCCGTTGTGATGGGCTTCGCAATACTCGATTAGGGCACCGTCGACAAAAGCCAGAATGATTCCGCTTCCGGTGTGGCTCTGGAGTCCCGCTCGGCCTGGGTTGTGATGGACTTCGCAGTCGCGCACCACGATGTTCTTGTGGGGGAAGTGGGGGACCGCCCCGGGTCGAAACACGCCGGCGGATTCGATGCCATTGTTGCCGTTGTCGTGGACTTCGCAGCCGGCTATTGAGACATTCGTGAATCCGGGGTCGGACGCGTGGGTGGACTCGATGGATATCCCATTCCGATAGAATGCGGATACTTCAATGCGCTCGATTGCG
>JBAZRU010000233.1:4012-7994 GCA_041662805.1 Candidatus Hydrogenedentales bacterium
ATTGCGACTCGGTCGTATTTGGCTCCGCCGGTGGAGGACGCGACGAATCGGATTCCATGCGACCCGGCTTCGTTTGTGCGCCCTGGGCCCCGCACGACGAGATTCGTGATGCGCAGGCCGCCGCAGTTTTCGGCGAGGATTCCTTCGCCTTCGAGCGCCTGGATGGCCGCCCGGCCTTCTCCATACGAGGTGACGGTCACCGGATTCGAGGCGAGGCCGGCATCCTTGGCGTCAAACACGAGGCGTCCGTCGAACTGGCGACCTCCTTCCAGGTGAACGGTATCGCCCGGTTCGAGGTCTTGCTGGTTGACCCTGGATAGCGTCTTCCACGCCGACTGGGGCGACGTGCCCGGGTTCGAGTCATTGCCGTCGGGGCTGACGTAGAACTGCATGCCGCATGCTTCTCCCATCGCTGCGATCAGGACAACGAGCGCGCGTAGTATGTTCGGTCCGCTTGGTCTCATGGATCTACCGATTTGGATTAGACGTTCCACCAATCGACTCCTATTAGACTGTATGCAGGCGCGGATTTCACCTAAGGCCTGAGCGAGGCGCGGCAATCCTCAATGAATAGGGGCCGGTCTACGGAACGTAGCCGGCCCCCGGCGTGACAGAAGCGCGGGGCAATTGCCCGCGTGAAGGCCTGAGGTTATTTTGCGTAGGACAGTTTGCGTCCGCCTACCCATGCGGTAAGCCCGAGAAGGACTATGAATCCGGGCCATCCCATCAAGGGCAGCCCGGCCGCGCCCAACCAGGATGGGTCGGTTACTGCCCGGACGAAGAGGGCAGGGTCACTGCTGATTTCGCGAATCTCTTGGAACTCCTGCAGGTTGCTGACTCCGTCTCCGTCGAAGTCGCTGCCCGCCGCCATAGGCTCACCCGATCCCGAATCATAGGGGCCATTGGCGCTGCCGGATATCCCCCAAGAGACGAAGGTACTACCGGACGTGCTGATGGTATCCATTGCAGCGGCGCCCATCTCCACGTTCGCATAGCCTCCCCAAATGGCGTTGTGAAAGGCAAGGTTGGCTTGGAATCGGGCATCGATAGCCGGATCCAGGCACATTGCTTTGGCTAGAAACGCAAACTCATATGAGTCATAGATGCCGTTGCCGTCGATATCGGCGGTCTGCGGGTCGCCACCCAAGGTCGTGTCGTACTCAGGGTAATCGAATACCCAAAGAGGAGCGCCCCCCAATGCCATCTTCCACCCATCCCAATTCAATGCGGCAAAGTTGTCGCTGTAACAGTCTGCCCCCGCGATTGGAACGAGAAAACCTAAGACAAGAACTACTACACTGGCTCCCTTCATTTTCTCTTCCTCCCTCCCCAATTAGTGTGTGCACCTTTGTTACGTCCGAGGCATTGCTCATGAATCCGCAACCAAACCAGAAGATCGCGCGACGGGAAGACATTCAATGGGTCGATTCGGCATCACAGCAAGCGCGATTTGTACTATCGACCGTTAATAGTAAATCATATATTTGAACGATAGTCAATAGGCTGATTTGGGATATGATACAGGATTTCTCAGAACTGTTGACAGTAATGAGCGAATGGGTATACGATGGTTCAAGGTGGAAGGTCTAATACCGGGCAAGTTCAAGATATACCAATAATAAGTCATAAAATGCTTACCGCAAAGGACATAGCCGACTTGAGCGGGGTTTCGCGAACGACCGTGTTCGCGGTTCTTGGCGGCAAGTCGGGCGTGACCGAGAAGACCCGCGAAAAAGTCTTGGACGTTCTTCGCGAGCACGGTTATCAGAATGGCTTGGTTCAGCGTTCGATGGTGGCCGAGTTGTCGAAGATTGTTGGCGTTGTTGTCGGCAATATCAACAATCCCTTTTACACCGAGCTGATTTCCGGGATAGACGCGGTGCTCGCGCCGGAGCGATTCCATCATTTGCTTCACTATGGATCGGATGTATATCCCCGAGAAGGGATAGCGGCGTTCGATGCCATCGGCGAGTACAATCTGCGCGGATACATCATGGCGGCCGGCGAGATGGCGCGCTATGAATCGCACATACGAAAAGTCGTTGCCCTTGACAGACCCCTCGTCACCATCATGAGGGCGCCGGGCATTCATACGAGTTCCGTGTGGTTCGACGACCGAAAGTGCAGCCGCGATGCCACCAACTACTTGATTGACCGGGGGCACCGGCGAATTGCGTGCCTGACGGGACCCAGCCAATCCGCCACAGCCAAAGAGCGGATACTAGGTTTTATGGAAAGCCTGGTAGCGCATGAGATTGAGTTTCACAGTTCCATGGCCGTGCGAGCGGGCGACACGTCGGACGATGGGTACCATGCCGCCCTCAAGGTCCTGGCGAATGTCGAAACGCGTCCAAGCGCCGTGGTTTGCTGCAACGACCTTGTGGCAATCGGTGTCTACAGGGCAGCGTATGAGCTGGGCTTGCGGATACCCGAGGACCTGAGCGTAGTTGGGTTCGATGGGATTGAACTCGGAGAGGTGCTCGGCCCGCCATTGACCACCCTCTCCGTATTCCCGCGCCGTATCGGCGAGATCGCCGCCGATATGCTTCTCACAATAATCAACGGAAAGCACCGGCGCGGCGGCATGGAGCATGTCATTGAACATGCCTTAATCGAGCGCTCCTCCGTTCGTTCCGTCTGATTCCGAGCGGGTCTACTCTAGACCTGGCAAGACATAGATGCCGGAATCACTTCGAAGAATGCAGACCGTCAGTGCCCCACGCGGTGTTTGATCGAGCAAATTTCGTCTTACACCAATGGCGATTTTCCTTTTCGTGGGCCTTTTCCACGAGCTGTCCCCCCACTGTAAAGCGATGTCAGCACGCGTTTTGGGCTATCGGCGGTATCGTTGGAAGAAAGTTCTTGAACTATCGTACAGAATCTGATAACATAAATTTTGTACGATAGACTTATCTGCACATGGGTTGGCTATCGTCTCTTGAAAAGTCAATGCAGGTCTCGCAGGCGTTCGGCAGAGGCCAGTCATGCTGACAACTCCGAACGGGTGCAAAGACTCGAATCCTGACGCCTACCCTTGGGGTGGGACAAAAAGGAAGGTTGGGCACGACCATATGCGGATAGGTGTCTGTTACTACCCGGAGCACTGGGATCCAGCGCGGTGGTCCAAGGATGTCGAGCTAATGGCCGACGCAGGGATCACGCTTGTTCGCCTGGCCGAGTTTTCTTGGAGCAGAATGGAACCCGCGGAAGGCCAGTTCGAATTTGGGTTCATCGACACGGTGCTTCGCTTGATGGAGAAGGCGGGCATTGCGTGCGTGCTCGGGACACCCACCGCCGCACCACCGGCGTGGCTCCATGCGAAGTACGCGGACATTTACCCCGCGGACAAGCGGGGGTACCGGCTTGGATTCGGGACGCGGCTCCAGCGGTGTCTCAACAACCCAGATATGCGCCGGCATGCGCGGCAGGTCATCGACGCGATGGCGTCGCATTTTGGCAATGACGACGCGGTCATCGGGTGGCAGACGGACAACGAATTCAGCGCGAACCTTTGTTACTGTCCGGTTTGTCACGCCGCTTTCCACCAGTGGCTGCAGCGGAAGTACGCGACCCTCGATGCCCTGAACGCGTCGTGGGGCACGGTCTTTTGGAGCCACGAGTATTCGGATTGGTCACAGATTCCTTTGCCGTGGGAGGCGAAGTGCGGCGACGTCCATAATCCGTCGTTGCAGTTGGACTTCCGGCGGTTTCAGTCGGACGCGACGGTTTCTTTTCAACAGGAGCAGATCGACCTTCTGCGGGCCAAGTCGCCGGGGCGTTTCATCACGCACAATCTTATGGGCCCGCATGGTTCGATGGACTATTACGAGTTGGCGCGGCAACTGGACTTCATCACGTGGGACAACTACCCGAGTACGCCTTGGTTTGTCAACGAGAACGGGGCAGACCTGGCGGCCGACGTCATGCGGGGAATCAAGCAGAGCAACCCTTGGGTCATGGAGCAGCAAAACGGCATCGCCGG
>JBAZRU010000233.1:8004-9341 GCA_041662805.1 Candidatus Hydrogenedentales bacterium
GTTGGGAGAGGATGGGGCGCAGGCCTTCCGACGCGGAGTTGCGGTGTTGGGCGTGGCAGACCATCGCGCATGGGGCCGACGCGGTGGTGTTTTTCCGCTGGCGCTCGTGCCTGTTCGGCACGGAGCAGTACTGGCATGGGGTGTTGAACCATGACGGGAAGCCTCGGCGGCGCTATTGGGCGTTGCGAGACTTTGGGCGGGAAGTGACGGCGTTGTCCGAGGCGGTCGACGGGACGTGCGTGCGAAGCGAGGTTGCGATCTTGAATTCGTACGAGCAGCACTACGCCTTTCAGATTCAGCCTCAGGCCGAAGGGCTCGACATTTGGCAGCAGGCGGGCCGCTACTACCGGGCTTTGCGCAAGCGCGGGTTGAACGTGGACATCGTGCCGATCTCCGTGGATTTGACGCAGTACAAACTGATCGTCCTTCCGAGTTGGCATGTGATCGAAGAAAGCGACGCCGCCCGTCTGAAGTCCTACGTGCAAGAAGGCGGAACTTTGGTTGTCAGCGCCCGGTCGGGAGTGAAGAACTCGGAGAACGTGTGCCTGACGGAGCCCTTGCCCGCGATGCTCAGCGAGGTTGTGGGCCTGGAAGTGGACGACTACGACCCCTTGGGAGCCGCGGAGATTCGAGTGGCAACGCCGGATGGACGTGTGTATCAGGCGACTTGTTGGGCCGACGCGTTGTCGCTTAAGGGAGCCGAAAGTCTTGCGACGTATGCGGAGGGGGCATTCCAGGGCGAGCCGGCTGTTGCCAAGCATCGATTCGGAGCGGGGGTGGCCTTCTACCTAGGGACGTTTGGCGACTCTGTCTTTTGTGACGACTTCGTGGCCTCGATTCTGGATACGGCGGGCGTTGAAGCGCCCTTGAACGTAAGCGCGGACGTCGATGTTTCCTGGCGGGAGCGGGAGGGAGTCAAGCTTTTGTTCCTGCTCAACTTGTCGGGTGAAGACCGGGCGATTTGCGTGACGGAGCAGGTTGCACCGTTATTGGGGGCGCCGGTTGTGGACGGATCGATTCAGCTTGCCCCTTACGGGGTGGGGATTTATCAGGCTCTGGGAGTGGCGGAAGCATTGGAAGCCGATGTGGAAGACACGGCGTTCGAGAGGGTCTGAGCGTACAATCCGCGGGCGAAGCACGGCGACACCTGCAGGAAATTTTGGAAGCGGGAAGGGGATGACAGGCGCGAGGAGCGGGAAAGGAGGTGAACACGGATAGAAATCGACGAGCATCGCGACACACTGCGTTATAATCGGGCTGTGAACTCTTGGCATCCTAAAATCCCTATCTTGGATAGTGGGAGTGTCTGCAATGACTGGAAAACGAGGATTTACGCT
>JBAZRU010000234.1:0-5431 GCA_041662805.1 Candidatus Hydrogenedentales bacterium
AATAGAGACCTATGAAGACGGAAAGCTCACGCCAGTCAAACTGATAGCCACCTATCTGTTCGCACAGGACAAGCAGGGAGTGTGGCGAGGCTGGTGGCGACACATCTGCATCAACCCATTCGACGACAATAAAACTGTCTGTCTGAAGATAGAAATGTGGTCAACTGCAACCGGAGAGATCACGCACTTCCAAGCATTCTCGAATGGGTGTTCGTTTGACCTCGCAGTCGGAGACCTCTTTGGCCCCCGTACCCTCCAAGTCATTGTGAAGGAGGAGGGAATCAAGAGCATCGTCCTTGCAAGTGGGTTGTGGCATAGTGAGATCCTGAAGACCGAGTTCAAGAAGGAATGGCGGTCAACTGACAATCTGTATTTTGAGCTTCCCTATAACAAAGTCTTTTGAAGAGTTTTCGGCGTGGAAGGCTGCATAACAAAGTCTTTTGAAGAGTTTTCGGCGTGGAAGGCTGCTTTTGCGGCAAGACTACAATGGATAATGGTTGGCGGCACACACACCTTGGATCGAATTAGATACGCAGAGCGAGTGCGGTCACGGTTCATGTTGAGGGGATACGACAATGAAGGTTAGGATAATAGTTCTTCTCTTGTGCCTGGGGGGTATCTGCTTGGGTATTAGCGGCCAGGAGCAGATGCAAATACAAGCCTTTGGCAAGTCCACGCTCGCTGGCATCAAGGCTGTGTCTTTGGCCGTGAACGCCCTGCGACCTAAGGATATGCCCGACGGTCTGATGCCGTCTGAATCAGCGCTGCAGACCAAGACCGAGTTGATTCTACGAAGGAATGGCATACGCATTCTTCCGGACGGCGAAGCTCGCTTGGACAATTCTCGCTTAGCCGTCTCGGTCGTCGTCACGAAGATTCCGACTGTGCCAGCATACGCTCTGACGGTAGCGGTGGAGCTTCTTGATTTGGTAACTGCGCCGCGAGATACGGGTGTGGTATTGACTCGCGCCACGACTTGGCCTTTCGGCGGATGGGGGCTACATGGTCCATCCGTTGTTCACGAGAATCGTCTCAGAGAGTACGTTGTCGAGTCAGTAACAACTCAACTTGAGATGTTCTGCAACGACTACCTTGCCGCGAACCCGCCCGAACCGAAACCGAAGAAAACCTACGTGACACTACCGTGGGCAACACCGGTGGATGATCCAAACGCGACCAAGAAACCATCTCCCGAAGTAGATGACCAGCCATAGCCACCCATGACTAACCGTGACCGTTCCAGCTTCGATCCGAGCGAGCTTACGCGATTGCGGAAAAGCATCGATAGGGCGTTCACCGCTGGCCGCCTTTCGGCGGAGGAACATGAGCGTCAGTTAGCGAAGATCGAGCAACGCCTGGGTGAGCAGAAAGTCCAGCGCGTGGATGGTTCTCCTTTACGAACCAGACTGTTCGTAGCGATCGTGTCGGTTTGTTATATCCTTGTTATCGTATCTCCAGTGTTCTTTGTTTTAGCTCCCTGGAGACTGTTTCTTCCGGAGAAATCCTGGGAAGAAAAGGTCGTTTTCGCTGGAAGCATCCGCAAAGACCTCGCGCAACTGGCGTCGCGTAGTGGTGAACCGAACCCCGCTGGCAACCTCCAGGACAAACGGCTTGTCCTCATCGGCGTCCATGCCGAGTTTTCTCTCGATCTGCTCCAGTCTGCTATCAATGCTCATGCCCCGCCCCCTCCTTCTTGCCGTTCCCGGATGCTCTCATAGGCAACATGGCGAACAACCACATTGCCGCGTTGCTCGTCCGGTGGTAATGGCCCACCGAAGTGGACAATCTCGTGGCGAACCGGATCTTGGTCAAAGCCCAATCGTTCCTCGACTCGTTCAACTCTCTGTTTGATGCTCATAACTGTTGCTCCTTACAATGTGTGTTGCGCTCGTATAAGCCCCTGGGACGCTTTACCCCTGCCGTCGGCCCGCCGACCCGAGATCGGGCCTCCCAGCGTGCGTGGCGTGCGTTCCCTGCCACGTGGACGCGAGCCTGAGACTGTTGAAGGGCGGGGCCAGATGGACGCGACCCCGCCCCGAGAGTGACACGGCAGTTCACGACGCCAATGGATGTCCGTGAAGCTCTGCCGGCACGATTCGAGAAATTGGACGCCTTATTCGCATATCCTGTACAGAATCCGACCAGCCCCCCTGCCCGGCATGGATGTACGGTGTCCAGTCCATCACGTAAGCTGTACAGTCTCGCTCTCATCGCACACCCCCGATGCGCAGAATATCGGCCCGGGCCTCATCGGACAGCGTGGGCCAAGCCTCGATCAGCCGGGCCAAGTCGGGGTGCTTTTCTACGA
This sequence comes from Candidatus Hydrogenedentales bacterium, assembly GCA_041662805.1. Taxonomy (GTDB): domain Bacteria; phylum Hydrogenedentota; class Hydrogenedentia; order Hydrogenedentales; family SLHB01; genus JAIBAQ01. The sequence continues at coordinate 2,309 of JBAZRU010000234.1, forward strand.
TCCGCGCCAAGTGGAACGCCAAGTCGGTTTTGGCGTCGTTCGTAAGTGCTGTATCAGCAAGGGGTTTAGCGTCTTCTGCTTCCGGTCTACGGAACCGGCGGTTGGGGGTCCGAATCCCTCCAGGCGCAGTCAAAACCGCGTTTTTGCTATCGCCAGCGGGGGTGTTCTCTGCGGTTGCCTGCACTACCCTGCACTTGGGGGCACCAGAAAACGCCAAGTCTGACGCTAAGTCAATTCCTTTCCCATCGGTCCCGGTCGCCTTCTGGGCTTGACGGTCCGACATCGACAGGTCCGGCAGGCGGGAAATTGCTTCCGCCTCTTGGCCTCTAAGCGTGTGGCCGTAGCGGGTCATGGTCATGTTGATGTCGCCGTGACGCATTATGGTTTGAATGGTCTTGGGGTGGACGCCGCAGGCGGAAAGCCAACTTCCGCACGTGTGCCGCAGGCTGTGGAAGTCCCGATAGCGCCCGGCCGCGTCGGTGTAGGCGATGGCCTCGACAATGACCTTCCCTTGCGGGTCTTTCTCGACGGTAGCCTCCAGGTCGTCTTTGATCGCCTCGAAGGTTCGGTCCGTCAATCGCTTGTAGCGGCCGCCGAAGGCTTTCGCCCCCGGCATCCGGCCGACAAAGAACGCCCGCAGTTCCTCGGCCGTCTCGGGCCGGATCGGCAACACGTCTTCCGCACGGTGCTTACTGTTGACCGCGAGGATAGTCACCGTGCACGCCTCCAGGTTGAACGATGAGACGGTCAACGTGCGAATCTCATTTGCCCGCAGGCCACTCTCGATGGCGAACCGATAGAGCAAGGTCCGCTCGGGGCCGGTCATGCCGAATCGTTCGGGGCCCTTGTAGGTTGCTGCCAACAGCCGGCGGACCTCATCAATCTCCAGGGCGATGCGCTGATGCCGGGGGTCCACCTTCACGTTCAGACGTTTCAGGTGGGCGATGGGCGATTCGCTGGCCCGTCTGTTCGCGACCATCCAGGTGGCGAATTGCTTGACCGCCTGCACGTGGTGGTTGGATGTTTGGGCGGATAAGCCGCTATCTCCCTGCCGGAGATTGGCTAGGCACCGCTCGACACGATCGCTCGATATGTCCGTCCAGACCTTGAATCCGCACTCGTCGAAGATCCTCTGTGTCCGCGATACCACAAGCTGCACGTGCTCCACCGTGTCGTTCTTTGCCAAGAGGGATTGCTTGAAGTCCTCCAGGTGCTCCGACAGCGGCCTGCCGGCGCCGGCCCGGTGCATGTCGAGTATCCCGATCTCGACGAAGTGCTCGGCCAGCTTCGGCGGAACGTGCTCCAGCCAGCGGGCCAGTTCCCGGTCCGGCTGCTGGCCCGTGATACGGCAGACGATGAGTCGCTCGATCTGCTCACCCAGCATCCGGGATTGGCCTTTGTCCTTGAACGCGGGGAACCGGCGGACGATCTGCAAATGGTCTCTCGTCTCGATCCACCACTTGGCAACGGCCTTCAGGTCGCCGGTATGCTTGTCTCGATAGGTCGGCTTAAACAGTCGCATGTTGCTCGTCCTTCATTGTCGCCCATACGTCACGCCGTGGGCATCGGGCCCGGACCCACGATTCGAGCTCGAACCTGCTCCACAGAGTACGCTTGCCGAGCTTGATTGGCAACGGTCCAAGCTCCCCGGTGTTGTGCATCCCCCAGAGAAACCGCTCGCCGATCCCGATGAAGCGGGCAGTCTCTTCGGCTGAGAGCAGTAGGGGGTTCACACTGTTGTTCATCACGTCCATGCTCATCACTTGATTCTCACCCAAAGTAAACTACCGCCCCAAGGAGGCAATCCGCTGGTCAAGGCTGCGAACGACCGCTCTCAGTTGGGCCAACTCATCCATCGCCCTTGTCCCAAACCGTAGGAGAACTTCACAGTCACAATGAGCCCGGTTCTCCCTGAAGTACACGATTGACGCGAAAACCTCTTCAGGGGTGAAGCCGAAGGCGTCGGTGAGGGTGACTTCCATGGCGTTCATCGTGTGCTGACACGGGCTCAAGTCGGCCATCTCGCCCAGGTGTCGGTAGAACTCGTTCCACTTCTGATGGTCTGGTGTCATGATCTGCATACTGACTTTCCTTTCTTGGTTTCCAGGAGCAGAAGGCATCTCATCAACAAGAGGAGTCTCTATCCCCTCTACTCCTTTTCCCTGATCTCTTCTCTTAACCATGCCTTTGCCTTTGTCTGTGCCTCTGTATGTGTGCGAATTGTTGCGCGCAACAGTTGCGCAACACACGCTACTGTTGCGCAACCCGGTCGGTCTTATGTTCGGCCCGCCAGTTCTTCCAATACTCCCGCCGATCCTTGCCCCGCTCGCGGTACTTCGCATGGTTCACGACCTTATACACGAGCTCGTCGTCGATCTTCTCCAGCCGGCGGCCCTCGGCCTCCTTGCTCCGTGACTTCGGATCAGGCGCACAGAGAAAGTCAATCGCCTGCTGGACCTGCTCGGCCGTGCCGCCCAGTTCGTGCGCCACGAGGACCGGATTAACTTCCACGTAACCGGTCTCATCTTTGTGCGCGAGGACCCATCCCCAAACCGCAAAGACGTGCAGCCCGGCACCGTACAGGCTTCCTGTGTACATGCTTTGGAAAACCTTCGCGTAAGTGTCAGTGGTGCCGTTCATGCGTCATCCACCTCCGCCATACAATCGGTTCGCAGGCCGTCCAGGAAATCGCTGACGTAACTCTCATTCATAGAAACCTCGTACTCTTGATGACGCTTTCAATGATGGCCCGTGTCGCCCCGGCCCGATACCAGTCGCGAATGTCTTTGTGGAAAGGGGGCTTGGCGATTTTCAGGGTTCGAACGAACGGCCGGATGGCCTGGGCGAGTCGAGCAGCCCCCTCTTGGCCAGGGAACCATACAGAGCCATCGGGCCGCTTCTTTGGCGGGTCCTTATCGGCCATGATGACGACCTCGCGCCGGCGGCCCTTGAGAAACTCGATGATGTGGTCCACGCCACCCTGGCAACTGGGTCTGCCCAGGGCGTCGAATCCCATGTCCAACAACGCCGCACAGTCTGTAGGGCCTTCGCAGATGATCGCGCGGTAATCGCTGCCTGAATACACACCCTCGGGCCAGAAAAGCCCGTTGTGGCTGCCAGGCA
>JBAZRU010000234.1:5455-9335 GCA_041662805.1 Candidatus Hydrogenedentales bacterium
GCCCTTTGTTGCCCGCACTCGGATACCGATGATCCGCTCGTGGCCATCCCGCATGGGAAAGGTGTAGCCCGTCCCATTCCATCCGGTCTGTAGTCGCTCCAGGGACCGGGCCGAGACGCCCAGATCACGCGCGAGGATGTCGAGGCCCTGTAAAGCCTGCTCATATTTGCACGCCAAGTCCGTGAAATCCTTTTGCTCAACAGGCTCGGGTTTCCTTCTGACGGGCGGCTTGTACTGAACCGGCTCATTCAATTGGTGGAACCATCCCCCCGATTTGCAGGGCTTGGCACTCTCGGTCCTCATACACACAACCGTCTCGCCGGTTTCCGATACCGAGCACCAATCTGGGTGATCACAAATTGGGCACCGATCCTTGCGTGTGACGCGAGTCCAGTTCATCCCGTCCGCCTCCATCCCTCTTTCGCAGCTATCTTGTCCATGATGGTCCTTGCTTCGGCGTATGTCATGTCCGCGCGAAACAGGCCACGCTTTCGTAATTGGCGTTCCTGTTTCAGACTCGGCAGACCTGACTTCACCCTCTTGACAAGAGCGTCCAGAACTTGCGAAGCGTGGACGAAAGACATATTGTCCGGGGCGTTGACGCCGAACTTCTCCAGTGCCGCCCTCTGTCCGTCCGTTGCTCTCCGTCCTTTGCGATATGCAGGTTCCCGGCACGGAACGATGTCCAGGGCGTCGAACGGGTCGATGGACTTGCCGAACGAATAGATGGATCGGATTTTAGTGTAGACCTTTGCCCGACGATCTGCTTCCGCTGCCTCTTTTCGGCGGCGATCGATTTCCCGCTCCGCTCGAACCAGTTCGGAGGGAATATCGGCCGGCTTGCCCTCTCTCTCGATGTTGCGGTTGGCGAGTTCAATTACCTCGTCGGGGTACTTTCCGCCCAGCACATCCGCCACGTGAACCAACTTGTGCTTTCCGGCGTTCCCACAGAAATCAAGAACGCTTACCTTCGGTTTCGCACTGGCCAGAATGGCGCGGATACGTTCCTCTGGAGTGGCCAACCCATCCACGATGCCGGGCAGGGGTCGGGTTCCCCTTCCGACCTTTTGGGCGTAGGCGGCCCGGCTCAGGTGGGGACGACCCATGACAATCCACCGCACGGCGGGCTCGTCGAAGCCTTCAACAGCTATACCCACGTTGATCAGGTACTGGAATTTCCCATTTGCGTAGCGGTCGTACAGCGGCCCGCGATATTCGGCTGGCGTTTTGCCACACACGTATTCCGCACTGCCCGGCTTGTGGCCGTTCAGGACTGCGGCGAATTTCCTGGCCTGTTCTACTGTGGCCGTGAAGATCAACGTCTTTTCGTCCCTGCAAGCGTCGAGTACGGGTGTCGCCATCTCCAAGATCGTCTTGTCTTCTTCGAGATTCGCCGCCAGTTCCCCGCCATTCAACTCGCCCGCCGTAACGTGCATGGCGGACAAATCAAGAGAGTGAACATGGCAAGGGATCTGCTCGGGGAGTACAAGCCATCCATTGTCGATTCCATAATTGATGTCATACTCAAAGGCCACATCCTCCGCGATCTGTCCCAGGGCTTTTTCATCGCCTCGATCCGGGGTGGCGGTCATTAGGAGGATTCTCAGGTCTGGGTTCTGCCGGAAGTGGTCGATGACCTTTCGCCATGACGGAGCCACTGAATGATGTCCTTCATCGACCACCACGAAGGAAAAGTCCTTCGGCTCGAAGCGGGTCATCCTGCCGCCGTCGCGCCCGGCAATCATGGTTTGAATCGTCGCAAACAGAATCTGCGGCCCGAACGTGCGACGATCAGCCCACACGTCCGCCTTTTCGATTTGTGACCGACAGCCGGTGATTTTCTCCAGGGTCTTTTGTCCCTGACTCAGGAGTTTGTCCTGATGCACAAGGAACAGGATTCGCCCCCGATCCTTGAAGTGATTGGCGATCCAGGCAGATACCGCGGTCTTGCCCATGCCCGTAGCCATAACACCCAATAGGCATTGATGCTGCTCGAAGCCATTTAAGGTGTCATCGACCGCCTGCTGCTGGTAGTCTCGGGGAGTGAAAATCATTTCGTTTCCTCTCCGGCGCGTTGGCTGGGCCGAGTCAAGAGATCCAGTCCGGCGGCGTTACGTTGTATATTCCGCGAGTCGATGGCTGAGGCTCGTGCTTGGAAGCGAGACAACCATCCAAGGCCCTTGCACTCGCACGTTCGGGCCGGGTTATCACCTCCGCAGGAAGGGCAGATCAGGTAAGGCCGAGCTTCTTCGAACTGATGGTGCATGTAGGAGAGTTCGGCGATGCGCTTCTGTGGGTCCAGATGGCACCATGCCTCGGGGTTCGCTTCCACCGCCGCCGCCAACTCGCCCTTGAGGCGGCTCAATTTGTTGGCGAACGTCTCAAATTGATCCTGTGTCGCGAAGACCTCGCGCAGGTCCTCGGGGATGATCTGGCCATCGGCGTCCTTCATTGTCTCCGACGGCTTCTTCGCATCCTCAATCTTCTTGGCCGCCGCTGAGACGGACACCTTGCCTTCATCGACCGCCTTCACGAGTTCGGGCGTACCTTTGGCCAGCACCTTCGTGGCGGCATCCACCGTCTTACCGGAGACTCCAACGGCTTTTCCGGCTTGATCGCGAGAATCGCCCTTTTCCCGTTCCGGCAAATTTACCGGAACGGGCTTTGTGTCCCCACGCTTGAGGTTGACAACTTGCCGTTCCTTTGCCCGCTGGTCGTAGTATTCCCGCGCTCGGGCCGCGACCATTCCACGTTGTGAGGAATCCAGATGCCTACGGTGTAGATTGCGACTCAGGACGTAGGCTACAGGGTCTTTGGTCGTGACGGCTTGCACCCGGGGAGTGATTCCAGTAATTAAGCACACTCTATAGCGGTTGCGGCCGTCGATGATCTTCCCGTCGAGAAGCTCAATAGGAAACTGCTGTCCGTGCGCAACGATGTCTTCGGCAAGAGATTTCAGATCTTCGTCGGGCATCATGGGGAAGATGTTGGCTGCTGGGTGAAATTCACGTTCTATCATCGCGCCACCTCCGCCGCGTACTTGGTTTCCACGAATTGCCGCAAAAACATCTCTGCTAAGGCCCAGCCACGCCGCGTTTGACGAGCAGACAGTTCGCCCGCCCTTGCCGCCAGCGTCAGGCAGAGTAGGCCGAGTGCGGTCGAGTCGCCTCCTGCGGGATGAACCGCCGGCGCTGAATTGCAACCTAAAAAGGTTCTTTGATCGTGATTTTTGCTTGACGGGGCGCGACGGGCATGATAACCTACACGTTGTCGAGTCAATTTTCCCGCCACCAGTTGCCCGCTGGTGGTCTGCGCACAAATACTCATGTTTGAATCTCCTGAAAATGGGGTTGGGTTTGGGCGGCCCGCGCACGCAGGGCTCGCTCGACGGCTTCGGGGTCAAACCGGACAACCTTGCCGGATAACCGCAACGCTGGGATGATGTTCTCTTGGGCCCACCGCTTGATCGTGCTGGGTCGCAGACATAGTCGGTCTGCGATCTCTTCGGCAGTCACCAATTCGCTCATCGTTTTGCCTTTCGTCAATCCGGGGCACGTTGTGTGCTCCCTACACCTATACAGGCGTCGCTATGCGCAGAGGGGTGGCGCATACTCTTGCATAACCGTGCTTACGTGCCCGCGAAGGCCAAAAAGCGGGCGCATATTCTCATCGCGGACTTGGGGTATGGACTTACGAATTGGGAAGGGTTAGGCCGTCAGTCCTCACGGTGTAAGGGGCGTTTGTGGGATGTGCACCCATCCAACCGCCGGCCTATATTCAGCAGGGAAGGATCAGTTGGTGTGGCCTTGCGTGTCTGCCCAGGGCTATCTATGGGTAGTCCGTTGGCTTTTCGAAAAGTCCGGACCTCCTTCAACCATCG
>JBAZRU010000235.1:0-9318 GCA_041662805.1 Candidatus Hydrogenedentales bacterium
GCGACTATGCCGAAGACCTTGCGGCTACGATGCTTGCCACGACGCTCGGCATCGAGTTCGATCCCGACCTTGCGTGGGACGAACGCAAACAGATTTACAAGGCCAGCGGTCATATCTTCAAGACACGCAACATTTGTCAATCCGCCGAGGGCAATAAGGACGGCTTGTGGACCACGGTACTGACGGCCGTAGTCTTTGTCCTGGAGTAGCCCATTCGGTTCTTGGTTTTCGGCTTCGGTTCTCGGGCCACTGCGCCCGGCAAATCGAAGCCTTTTCTTTTTTCTTGGCTTCATGGAACCGTTCTCGTATCATGACTGCGTTAGTGCTGCCCCAATCCAAATCGCATACTGGAGATTTCCCAATGCCCACTCGCTTGTTTCGCATGCTGTCGCTGGCCCTGGTTGCCGTAATGACAGTTGCACTTACCCCAGCGGCTTTCGCCCAAGAGGCGCAAGGACCCAAGATCGATCCCGAAGCTAAGAAGGTCCTTGACGCCCTCGGCGCGTATTACAAGGGACTCAAGTCCTTCACCCTTGATGAGACCACCGACATGGTTATGGAAGCGCAGGGCATGAAACAGACGATGTCCTCGAAGTACTCCGTGGCCATGGAGCGCCCCAACAAGGTGGCGCGCATCCTGAATGAAGGCATGATGGGCGCGACGATCGTATCCGACGGGAAGACTTCGTACACCTACATCCCCATGTTCAAGAAGTACATTCAGGAAGATGCACCTCAATCGGTAGTCGAAGTTGTGTCCGGCGACGCCGCCGCCTTCTCGGGTCAGTTCTCGATGATGTTCGCATCTCTCGTGGCGGACGACCCCTCGGCTACCATCCTCGAAGGCGTGCAGGAGGCGACATTCGTGGGCGTGGAAGACGCCGAAGGCGTCAAATGCAGCCACCTCAAGATCATCCAGAGCGATATGGACTACGACCTCTTTGTTCAGGCGGGGGACAAGCCTCTTCTTCTGAAGGTCATTCCCGACATGACCAAGGCCATGAGCGCCATGGGCGACCGCATGCCCGTGAAAGACATGAAGATATCCGTGAGCGTCCTGTTCTCGAACTGGAAAACCGGCGAACCCATCCCCGCCGAGAAGTTCGCGTTCACGCCCCCCGAGGGAGCGGAGAAAGCGGATTCGCTGATGGCCATGATGGGCAGGGAAGAGCAAGAGGAAAGCCCTCTGCTGGGAAAACCCGCCCCCGCTTTCTCGTTGGACATTGTTGATGGCGCGAAGGCCGACTTGGCCAGCCACAAGGACAAGAAAGTGGTCGTGCTCGACTTCTGGGCCACGTGGTGCGGACCCTGCCGGGAAGCGCTGCCCGCGCTGATCAAGGTCACCGACGAGTACAAAGAGAAGGGTGTCGTCTTCTACGCGATGAACCAACGTGAAGACGTGGAAACCATCAAGGCATTTCTCGCCGAAGAGAAGCTGGCGTGTACGGTTGCCTTGGACACAGATGGCGCCGTCGGCGACTTATTCGGGGTCAGCGGGATTCCGCAAACGGTGATTATCGGCAAAGACGGCAGCGTGCAGTCCGTTCACATAGGCGCGATTCCCGGACTCGAACAGCAACTCCGCAAAGAGTTGGATTCACTGCTGGCCGGCAAGAATCTTGTCGAAGCGCCGGCCCCGGAGGCCGCCGAAGTACCCAAAGTCTGATCGAATTCCGGAAAAGTAGGCACACGAAAGGCCCTCGCGCCAATGCGGTGCGAGGGCCTGTTTTTAGTCTCGTGTCGCGGGAGCGCGGACTACTTCAGCGCGGCCGCCTGACGCTGCAACGTCGACTTCTTGCGCGACGCGGAATTCGCGTGAAGCACGCCCTTCGTCGCCGCCTTGTCGATCTCGGCCAACGCGACCGGCAACGCCTTGCTCAGGCGGTCTTTGTCTTTGGCGTCGATAGCGCTCTGCGCCTCTTTCACGTAGGTCTTCATGCGCGACTTCACGGCGATGTTCTTTTCGCGGTTGCGCTCGTTCGTGATGTCGCGGGCCTTGGCCGTCTTCGTATTCGGCATTTCAAAATCTCTCCGTGTGGCATAAACATGTGGGATTCAAGAACGGATAGCGTAACAGACCCCCCCGCCTCAATTCAAACTGCGACTGCGGGCGATTTTGGGGTGTGGGCCGCAAAAGTGGGAGCTGCGTGCAACATACGAACTTCATATGTCCTCGCATCCGGGTACCGCCTTCGACTTTGTGCTGCGCTTCTGGTTTCGCCTCCTAACCTCGAAGAGGTTGCATCTCGTAAGCCCTGGGGTGCCCCGCCGAAGCGATAGCGAAGGCGGGGCTACCCAGGGGATCGCAGTCACCCCAGCGGTGGCAAGTCTGAAGGACTTGCGGTCTTCGTCGTGGTCGCAAGAGGCCAATCGGGAGATTGGCGTTCCCGGGAGGACGTGAGGGCAAGGCCTACTATAGCGACGCATCCTCGCGTGCGTGCTCGTCATTGACACGGAACCCTCAAAGGCCCTAGTGTTTGGGGTTGGTTTCGTACAGTGGAGTGAGCATTATGGTTACGGTGACAAACGTCCGGCGGAAGCTGGGGCCGGGCGTCGCGTTTTATTGCGAGTCGTTTCATGCGCCCGAGGGCGCGCGGATTGCGCTTTGGGGTCCGAGCGGGTGCGGCAAGAGCACCATGCTCAACCTCATCAGCGGGTTGCTGCGTCCCGATTCGGGCCAAATTCGAGTGGACGACGTTGAAATTAGTTCGTTGAGCGAAGGGAAGCTCGACCGGTTTCGCGGCGAGCGTTACGGCTTCGTTTTTCAGACGTTCAATCTCTTGGGGCCGTTCACGGCGCTTCAAAATGTCATGCTCGGCATGCGGTTCAGCGACACACGCCCTTCAGCGGAGTGGCGGCCGCGCGCCAAGGAATTGCTGGAGCGCGTAGGCCTCGGCAATCGCATCAATAGCCGGCCTGCAACGATGAGCGTGGGCGAACGGCAGCGGGTGGCCATCGCGCGCGCGCTGGCCAACAAGCAGCGGTTGGTCGTGGCCGACGAACCGACGGGCAGCCTCGATCCGAAGACGGCCACTTCTATCATGGACCTGTTGTTGAACCTTTGCGCGGAAGAGAAGCTGACCCTCTTGCTGGTCACGCACGATGAAGGTATTGCCAAGCGGTTGCCGGAACGATTCGACTGCACCGGACTGGTGAAGGAGGTCGAGTCATGACAATCTGGCACATCGCTTGGAATTATCTTTGGAGCCGTAAGCTCACGACGTTTCTGACCATCCTTTCCGTGGCGCTGGGGGTAGGGCTGATCACGGCGGTTCTTCTGATGCGCGACGAAACGGAGCGGCGGTTCGTGCAGGAGGGCCAGTCTTTCGACGTGGCCGTGGGGGCCGTCGGCAGCACGCAGCAGTTGGTGCTGAGTTCCGTCTATTTTATCGGACAACCCGCGGGCAACATTCCCTATAGCACCTATGAGAAGATCAAGCAGGACGAAGAGGTCGTCGCCGCGTTTCCAATAGGAATGGGCGATTCGTTCCAGGGATTTCGCGTTATTGGCACGAACCGCGAACTGCTCGAATTTGATTGGCGCGACCGCGTTACGGGCGAGGAGCGCAATACGTACAAGCTCGCGGAGGGCGACTATTTCTCGAAGCCCTTCGAGGCCGTGCTCGGCAGTACGGTCGCGAGAGAGACGGGGCTAAAAGTGGGTGATACCTTCGCAAGCACCCATGGCCTGATGGACGTTGAAGGCGTGGAAGAGCACAAAGGCACCCCCTACACGGTCACCGGCATCCTTCGCCCCTCAGGCACGCCGAACGACCGCGTTCTATTCACTCCCCTGGAGTCGATTTGGGATGCTCATCTACACGAATACGGCACAGCCACGCTAACGGGCGCAGCCCCCAAGGACGTGGACGAAACGGAAGCAGACCACGCCGAGGAAGGCGAGCATGCCGACCACGAGCACCAGACTACTGCCGTGCTGGTCGTGCTCGAAAGTCCGGCACAGCGCCCCCAATTCATTCCGCGCATCGTAAAGGAGACCCCCGGCGTCGTGGCCGCCGACCCCGTTCGCGAGGTCCAACGCCTTTATGACCAGCTCTTGGGCACAGCCAGGCAAGTCCTTCTGGCCATTGGCTATCTGGTTGCGGTGATCTCTTCGATCTCCATCCTTATTGGCTTGTACCTGTCCATCGTCCAACGCAGGCGCGACTTGGCCATCATGCGCGCGTTGGGGGCCTCGTCCGGGGAAGTATTCGGGGCTGTACTCATCGAGGCGTTCTGGGTTACTCTTATGGGGATTGGCGCAGGTTGGATCGTCGGCACGGGCCTTACCTACGGTCTCGGAATCTACCTGACCGAGCGAATAGGGTTTTCCGTGTCTGCCTTCCGTCCCAGCCCCGATATGGTTACCGCGTATTCGGTTGTGCTCCTGATGGGCATGTTGGCGGGTATCCTTCCCGCCTGGCAGGCCTACCGGACCGACATCACGCGGGGGCTTTCGGAGTTATGATAGAGTTTTGACGGAATTGTATATTCATTTTGGAGGTATTGACCCTTGAGACGCCGTGTTGTTCGAGATTTGGGGACTATTCTGGGGATCGTTGTAGTACTCGCCGTTGTGGTGGGCGTCAACATCTACATGCGTCTGGGGGACTTGGTGGAGAAGTACGACCGAATTCGCCGGGCGGAAGAGGCAAATCGCACCAAGCAAGGCATCACCCTGCTTGATTGGGAATTGCTGCGGAAGACCAAGGGGACAACTCGAAGCGGGGCAACGTTCCCCGAAGACTTGAAGGGCAAGCGCGATCAGATCGTCAATATCATGGGATTCATGACACCCATCGACCAATTCCGCGACGTGGAGCACTTCATGCTCCTGCCCTTGCCCATCCAGTGTTATTTCTGCGAAGCGCCTCCCATGCGCGATATCATTCTCGTGAAGATGGCGAAGGGCGATAAGGTGAACCTCGTGGAAGAGCCTGTGCTGATTACCGGCAGGCTTATTCTGAACGAAGGCCCCAAGCAGACCTTTTTCTACACGTTGGAGAACTCGACCTTCAATATGAAGAAGGACGAGAAGCTAACGCCAAAGCAATACCCTCTGCAGCACCGGCAAGAAGGCGCAAGCCAGGGCAGCAAGCTTCTGGAAGGCGGCGAGCATATTCCGAATTCCGTGCCGGACGAGCAGTTGTTGCCGCCGGCTGAAGTGCCCACTGGTCAGGAAGCACCCGCGCCTCCAAGCGGACAATAGTCGACGAGATTCAACATAGGCGAGCTATCCAAGTTCAAACGTCGTGACGCCGAAAACGCGTTCGACGGGAACGCCGGGAGGCTCGCCTTTGTACATGCGCGCGGTCTCGAAGCACTGGGATAGGCCATACCGCTTCGCAAGCGCCACCGCCGCGGGGTTCACTTCGGGCACATCGAGAAACACCGGCGCGCCTGGCGCCTTGGAAATCAGCGCACGATACAGCGCGTCAGCCACATTCGCGTCGTCCGCGAACAGGGGCCCAATCTTGAATCCGTTCCGGCAGGGCCGGATCACGCCGTACCCTGAAAGTGCGCCGCAGGGAGCGAGCGCGCAGCAGACATGCGCATCCGGTTGCGACAGCCATGCGCGAAGAAAGGCCTCGCGGGGCACGGCGAAGCAGGAGGCGTCGTAGCGCAGGACGGCGTCAAACGGCACGTCCTCGATTGGCGTGATTTCCGCTGGCGCGTCTCCCCCACCTACGCCTTCAAACCGGATGTTCCGATATGCCAGGATGAAGCCGGACTTCATGTAGTTCTGTTGCTGAGCCACGACGCCATCGAGTCCGACCGATGCCACATCGCTCAGGCGACGCACGGCCTCCTCGAAGATGGGCCGCCCGTAGCCTTTGCCGCGATATTCGGGGCACACGATGTAGAGGCCTATGAACCCAAAACCCACGCCGTAACGCACAGCGGAGATCGTGGCCACGATTTCGCCGTCGACACGCCCCACCAGGAACCCTTGCGGGTCGGCGGCATAGAAACACGCGGCATCGCTGTTGCCGGGGTTCCATCCTTCCTGCGCGGCGTAGGCCACGGCAATATCGACTTCCGCTCGCGAGGCAATTTCTATCGTGTAGGCGCTCATGGCGATCTCCCCTGCTTGCGCGATATGTGCGATGCGCTTGTGAATCTAAGCATATCCAGGACGGGCGATGCGACTATCGGGAGGCGCGGGAGGCGCTTTCGGCGAAAGCGCCCTACCTTGGTGCACCACCTTGGCGCCCTACCTTGGTGCACCAAATTCTCTCGCTGACCATGCCCTGCCAAAGGGTATTGACAAAACTTACCATATTACTTACCATTCGGTATAGTCCTGGTCAGACGCAGATCTCCAACCACAGTGAGGGCACCGCTATGGCTGCGCAGCACACTTCCGACAAAGACAAGGCGATGGAGCTAGCCGAGGATTCGCGGGAGAAGGAGTGGAAGTACCCGAGTTTTACGGCGGAGCTGTTCCGGGGGAAATTCCGGTGGGACTTGATGAATCCGTATCCGTTGCAGGACCCCGAGGATAAGAAGGTGGGCGATGCTTACCTCGACGTCATGATGCGGACCCTGGAAGAGCATGTCGATCCGATCCAGATCGATGCCGACGGCGAAATGCCTCGCGAGGTACTGGACAAGCTGGCGGAGATTGGCGCGTTCGGAATGAAAATTCCGAAGGAGTACGGCGGGCTGGGGCTGTCGCAAACGAACTACTCGCGTGTGCTGCACCTCATGGGCAGCTATTGCGGAAACACAGGGTCGTGGCTTTCCGCGCACCAGAGCATCGGCGTGCCTCAGCCGTTGAAGATCTTCGGCACGGAAGAGCAGAAGAAGAAATACCTGCCGCGTTTGGCGAAGGGTGAAATCTCCGCGTTCGCGCTCACGGAGCCCGGCGTAGGCTCGGACCCCGCGCGGATGGAGACGACCGCGACGCCAAGTGAGGATGGTAGCTTCTACTTGCTGAACGGCGAGAAGCTGTGGTGCACGAACGGGGTGCTTGCGGACATCCTTGTGGTCATGGCGAAGACGCCTTCGAAGATCGTGAAGGGCAAGGAACGCCAGCAGATATCGGCATTCATTGTGGAGAAGGGGATGCCGGGGTTCGAGGTCGCGCACCGGTGCCAATTCATGGGGCTGCGCGGGTTGGGCAACGGCAAGCTTCGGTTTACGAACGTGAAAGTGCCTGCCGAGAACATCATCGGCGCGCCGGGCGAAGGCCTCAAGATTGCATTGACCACGCTCAACGCGGGACGCTTGGGGATACCGGCGTCGTGCGCGGGGACAGGCAAGGCGATCATGGTAATGGCGGAGCAATGGGTGAACGAGCGCGTGCAGTGGGGCGCGCCGATCGGGAAACACCAGGAGATCGCGAAGAAGATTGCGAACATCGCGGCGGACACGTTTGCGATGGACAGCACGGTGTGGTTTGCGTGCGCGCTTGAAGACAGCCGCAAGGCGGACATCCGCCTCGAAGCGGCCATCGCGAAGTATTTCTGCACGGAGACGTTGTGGCGCGTAATCGATGATTGGATTCAGATTCGCGGCGGGCGCGGGTACGAGACCGAGCGGTCGTTGTATCAACGTGGCGAAGCGCCGATGGCAGGCGAACGCATGCAGCGCGACGCGCGCGTGTTGCGCATCCTCGAAGGTTCGACGGAGATTATGCACTTGATCATGGCGCGCGAAGCGCTGGACACCCACTTCCGGTTGATCATGCCGTTGGTCATGCCGCATCTCGCGGGCAAAGACGAGAGCAAGGCGAGCCTCCTCATGAAGGCGGCGAAGTTCTACCTTTCGTGGTATCCGCGCATGTGGCTACCGGGTGGAGCGACTTTGAATTCCGAGCGGCTCACCAGCGCGAATCGGGCGCATCTCGCATTCGTCAACAAGACCTGCAAGCGGCTGGCTCGCACGATCTTTCACACGATGGGCAAGTATCAGAAGAAGCTGGAAACCGAACAGTTGTTGTTGGCGAACATCGTGGACATCGGCGTCGATCTGTTCGTCATGGCGGTGAGCTTGGCGCGCGCGGAACGGCTCGACGCGGACGGCGTCAGCGGCGAATCGCCTCAGAAGCTGGTGGACCTGTTCTGCCGCAACGCGCGCATTCGGATCGCGGCGAACTTTGCGTCGCTCAAGAACAATCACAACCGCCTCTACGATTCGGTGACGGCCGACTTCATGGCGGGCAAGTTCCGGTGGATGATCGGCGACATATTTGCGGACTATCCGAAGAATTGGCGTGATTGGGACAAGCAGGGGAAGCGCGTGACGGAACCTGTCGACGAGGCCGCGCACGTGAAGTAAGGCGACGCGCATTCACAGGTTGTATTTGCCGCACGAAAAAACAATACTCAAGGCTTCCGAGAAGGGGGGCCTGAGCGGGTGATGCTTCGTCGAATTGGGACAACGCCGTGTGGTGCGCTGCGCAGTGCCATGCCCGGCAGGCGAGCGGCCATCGCGCTCGCCTTCGCCTCGCTTCTGGTTGTCCGCGTGGGCGGGCAAGCGCCCGTGCCGGCGGATTCATCCGTGCACGGCGCACTCAACGTCTGGGGTTGGAACATCGCGGCGGCGAGCCTCATCAATCTCATTCCTTCCTTTAACGAGCGCTATCCCAATGTGAAGGTCGACGTCGTGATGTCCGGCACGTCGATGCAGTCGCGTTTCCTGTTGTCGCTCGCGGCGGAAGTGGGCGCGCCGGATGTGTATCAGTTGCAGATGTACGACGCACCGCGCTTCTCACCCAGCGGCCGTTTGCTCGACCTGACGGAGCGCGCCAAGAAATACGAAGGCCAGTTCTCCCCCGCCTTCTGGGAAACGTGCCTGAATGAAGGCCGCATCTACGCTATTCCCTGGGACATGGGGCCGTGTGCGGTCTTCTACAAGCGCGACGTATTCGCGAAATACGACATCGACCCGGAGTCTATCGAGACGTGGGCCGATTACATCGAAGTAGGTAAGCGCATCGTGGAAGAGTCGAAGGGCGAGACGCACATGATGGCGATTTCGGTGGGTTGGTTGTTCGATATGTTCGAGATACTCATGCAACAGAACGGCGGCGGTGTGTTCGACGCCGAAGGCCGTATCATCATCAATTCGCCGGAGAATCACGAGGCGCTTGAAGTGCTGCGCGCGTTGCTGGATTCGGGCATCACCGCCGCGATCAATCCCTTCTCGCACGAGTACTACGCATCGCTTGCGAACGAGACCATCGCCTCGTATCCCATGGCCGTGTGGTTTGGCGGGTCCGTGCGCGATTACGCAGGAAGCACTGCGGGGAACTGGGGCGTGTTCCGCTTGCCGGCACTGCATCCGGGGGGATTGCGCACAAGCAATCTGGGC
>JBAZRU010000236.1:0-9312 GCA_041662805.1 Candidatus Hydrogenedentales bacterium
CCTGTGTATTGGACCACGATATGCGTCTGCGTGTCATGGCTGGCTACGTGGAGCACGCCGCCAAACGCCTGTTCGGGGTCCCCGACTTCAAGTACTACGCCTTGGCGGACGGCACGAAGGCCCTTCTAACACGTAATCCTGGTCCACCTGTCACCCGCGTGACACCCAAAGAAACGAGACAGCTCAATCTCTTCGCCTTTGTCCCTTCGTAAACCAAGTGCAAGGATTTTTGGGGGATGTCCTGTTGTTCAAACGTCTTGAAGCCCTCGCGGGACTGTGCTACACTTCGCAGTCAAACGGGGACTTACGCATGATGATGACAGCAAGTCGATATATCGTTTTTTCGTTGCTTCTCTTGGCCTTGACGCTTCCGGGATGCGCGCACGCAAAGCGCGATACGGGCGGCTTCGCCATGGAAGACACAATCACGGTCAACAAGAACGTAGACGAAACCTGGCAGGCCACCAAGTCCGTGCTCCGCGAATTGGACCTCGAAATCTACACCCGGGACAAGCGCGGCGAGTTTGTGGCATTCACCGAAATGGAACGCTACCTGAAGCTGTTCACACCGCGCCGCACTCAGCTTTCGATCAAGTTAGAACCGGTTACCGCGAACAGCACCAAGGTGACCATCGAGACACTGCAGCAAGTCTACGGCGTCACCATGCTCACCTATCCGGATTGGCATGACCGCAAGACGAGCGACAACAAAGAAGCCCAATCGATCATCGAGGCCTTACGCGCCAAGGTTGGGTAGGCTTTTTCGGAAAATGTGCAGTAGTTGGAAGGGCGGCCACAAGGCCGCCCTTCTTCATTGTGGACACAATGGGAAGAACTGACACCGGCCGGGGAGCATGGAGTCTATCGGCGGGCTTTTCCGAGTCACGGGGATGTGAACCCTCGGTATCGGGTGGGGTGGTCATTTCATTCTCTCTACATTGGCGTGTACACTGAAGTTAGAAGAAAATCGGACGAAAGGAGCGTAAGCAGCCATGGACTGGAGACAAGCGTTGAAGGTCGTTTTTCTCTGTGGGTTGGTTGTCTGCGTCGTCGCAGCGGTCGCGGAGCCTGCCTTGGCGGCGGCGGCCCCAGCCGTCGGCAAGGGCGACAAGGGAATGGCCGAGAAAAAGGGCATGGAAGGTTTGTTTGCGAACAACAAGTTCGCAAAGGACGACCCTCGCAAGCCCACCAGGACCCAGAAATATCTGGGGCTCGGCTCGATCGCCGTCATGATCATAGTTGTGAAATACCTTTAGGTCGTAGGGTTAGCACACGCCGTTATCGATTCGCCGCGTAACGTCGCGGCGTTTTTGATATACGACGGGCCGAGAGGCACTCCTATCGTGGTCGATGGACCCATACTGCTGGTTGACGATGAGCCGTCCGTGCTCGATGTAATGCGCGCCCATTTGGACGATATCGGGTACGAATGCCTGTGCGAGACGTCACCCCTTCGCGCTCTGGAACTGTTGCGTCTCCAGAGTTGCAGCCTGATGATCACCGACTTGAGCATGCCTGAGATGAACGGCATCGAAGTGGTGCGCCGCGCCAAAGAGATCGATCCCGATCTGGCCATCGTCGTCGTCACGGGGATGGTCGATATCAATAGCGCGATCGAGGCGATGCATTCGGGCGCCGACGATTATGTGGTGAAGCCATTCAACCTCGGCGAGGTCGGATTGGCTGCTTCACGGGCCCTGGAAAAGCGCCAGCTCGTAATTCAGAGCCAACGGTACCAGGAAAACCTCGAACTGCGGGTGCAGGAAGCGACGGAACACCTCGAGCACGTGAATTCCGAATTGCGCGAAACGAAGCAGTATCTCGAGAGTCTGCTGCACAGCACGGTCGACGCCATCGTCACCTCAAACTCGACCGATCACATTGAGTTTATCAACGACGGCGCACTCCACATGCTCGGCTTCACGCCTGAGGAATTGGTGGGGACCGAAGTGGCCCAACTGTACGCCGGTGGAGCCGATGAAGTGGGATACCTGCGGCGAAAACTGCGGGAAGAAGAACAGCTCCAGAACTATGAAACAGAATTGAAGCGCAAAGACGGGACCACACTGCCCGTTATCGTATCCCTTTCGAGCGTCCATAAACCCGATGGCTCGCTTCACTCGATTCTTGCCATCTGCAAAGATGTCACCCTTCAGAAGCAGCTCGAAAAGGAGCTGAAAGAAATGTCGATCAAGGATAGCTTGACCGGCATGTACAACATGCGCCACTTCTACGACCGCATTCCCGTCGAAATCGAACGCGCACGACGGCAGCAGCACGCGTTGTCGTTGCTGCTTTTCGATGTCGACCAGTTCAAGCGCTATAACGACACGAAGGGGCATCTCGAAGGAGACCGCGTGCTGCAGGCCGTGGGGCAGGCCGTGCTCGAGTGCACGCGCGAACATGTCGACTTGGGCTTCCGCTATGGCGGCGACGAGTTTACCGTCCTCCTGCCTGAGACGGATGGCCTAACGGCGACGCGTGTGGCTGAGCGTATTCGCGCGTCGCTTGCGCGGCGCACGGAGGATCAACTGACCTTGAGCATCGGCGTAGCCGAGTATCAACAAGGACTGTCCGTTAAGGCGTTCATTCAGCTCGCGGACAGCATGATGTACGAATCCAAGCGGTCGGGTGGCGACAAGGTCAGTCTGCACAAGCCTGAGGCGCATTCGGTCGCGTAACGGTTACGGGGGATTTCCGGTTCATGAAGTTCGGTATCTGCAATGAAATCTTTCAATCCTGGAACGACATCGAGCGCACTATCAATTACGTGAAAGAAGTCGGCTACGACGGCCTGGAGATAGCCCCTTTTACATTGTCCAAGTACGTGACGGATATCTCGCAGGAGACTCGGAAGACGATCGTGCGAGCGGCAGAAGAAGCCGATCTCGACATTCTTGGAATTCACTGGGTGCTTGTGGGCCCGGACGGAATGTATCTGACGCACCCCGACAAGGCGGTCCGCTCGCGTACCGCACAATACATCATCGACCTCGCCCACTTTTGCGGCGACGTAGGCGGGACCAAGATGATCTTCGGTTCCCCCAAACAACGCAGCGTGATGGATGGAGTCACGTACGAACAGGCCTTTGACTACGCTGTGGAAGTGTTCGAGCAGGCGCTGCCGGCGCTTGAGCAGCGCGGGGTCATCCTGTGCATGGAACCCTTAACCGCCGCCGAAACGAATTTCTGCCAAAGCGCCGCGGAAACGGTCACGCTGATCGAACGCATCAATCACCCGAACTTCCAACTGCTTCTCGACACGAAAGCCATGACCACGGAACCCGAAGGACGCCCGGCCACGATCCGCAAGCATGCCAAATACCTCGCGCACTATCATGCGAACGACGCCAATCTGGAAGGCCCGGGATGGGGCGGGGTCGATTTCGGACCTATTTTCGATGCCCTAAAGGACGTCAACTACCAGGACTATGTCTCGGTTGAGGTCTTCATATTCGACCCAGGCCCCGAGGCGATCGCCACGAAGAGCCTTCAGTACATGAAGCAATTCGTCTAGGCGACAGAGTTCTGCATTATCCGTGGCTTGATCACGGCTGCATCGGTACCCGCGAATGCCTCAACAAGGCGTTCGAACATTGCGTCGTCCTCGTAGGTGCCCACAATAGCCCCGCCGGACCCGGCGAACTTTGCGCTAGCCCCGACTGATCGCGCCTTCTCAACCATATCGATCTGATCTTGGGCAATGCGATAGATGGATCGGCGCCGGTCGAAGTTCTTGTTCAGCCAAGGTCCTATCTCTTCCCCATGCCCCGACACGAGAAGGTCGCGCACGGCTTTCGCATAGCCGGCGAAGTCGTGCATCGCGTCGATGATCTCCGGGTCTCCATTCTTCCAGCGTTCCCGGATGTTGTTATGAAACACCTCGGACCCCTCTGCCAAACCGGTACGATAGGCCATGTACAGATTAGGGAGCAGGGCCGGATCGATCTCCTCATACTCCCCGTAACCGCGCGATTCCATCACGCCCCGGTTGAAATCCATGTACACGCAGCCTTCGTAGACCTGAATGACACGGTCCTGAAGCCCGGCCGAAATGCCAAGTTCCTCGATTTCGACGCTGAGAATGATATTGGGTTGAATGTGTTTTGGAATCTCGACGTCGTAGAACTCCATCAGACAGCGCAGGGTGGCGGTAACCAATGCGCTTGAGCCGGCAAGTCCCACGTGGCGCGGAATGGTCGTCCTGTAACGAATGAGGAAGTTCTGTTCCGGCAACACGATACCGTGGGTATCGCAGTAATCCGAGAACTTGCGTATGGTGGCCTTGACGATACGAATGGCCCCGTAATACCCATAGGCCTGAACGTCTTCTACGAGATCCCGCATGGAACGGTATACCGAACGGTCGCGCATACTCGGGACAATCTCGACTTCCGGATGCTCGTAAAGGCTCACTTTTGCCGCGAAATCGCGAATGATAAACGATACGGTCTTGCCAAAATAGCCGTCTGACGGATTGCCGATAAGGCCAGCCCGCGCGTAGGCTGTTGCTTCACATGCCATGAAAAGAGTCCTTTGTTGCTTCTTCACCGAAAGAGCAAGAATACGTCAGGAGAAGGGCGACGTCAATTCGCTAACGGGGGGCTGCTTTGACGCGCTCAGCCGCAAACAGCAACTCGAATATTGGTCTATATTCCATTGTTATTTTCGCATCAAATATAGTGTATAATTTAATGCGAACAAGATGAGAGAGGAAGACAAGATATGCGCCCAATTCAGCTATCGAGCGACCTGATTTCCGTCGGTGAATTCAAGCTTCAAGCGGCGAGCATCCTGGCACGCGTCAAGACGAATCGCCGTCCAATCGTGATAACTCAACACGGAAAACCTGCAGCAGTACTCGTATCTCCGGAAGACTACGACGCGCTTGCCGAACACGTGCGATTCCTGGAGTCCGTTCAACAAGGCATGAACGACTCCGAGGGCGAACGCTTGGTTAAGGACTCGGAATTGGACGACGAGCTAGCACACATTGTGAAGGTTAGCAGCGGAACGTGAGGCTGCGCTGGACCTCACATGCGCGCGACGATCTCCTGGGAATCGCTCGTTTCATTGCCTCGGACAACAAAGAGGCCGCTTCAAAATGGGTGGCTGCGCTACGCGCTTGCGCCATGCGCGCCTCGGAGTTTCCATTGTCTGGGCGAATTGTCCCTGAACTCGACAGAAACGACGTTCGTGAACTCATAGTGCGAAACTACCGTGTGGTGTATCGAATAGTGAGTGAAGAAGTTCACATTCTAACCGTATTCGAAAGTCATCGCCTTCTCCGGCTAACCGAAGAATCAACCTCCCCGATTGACAAGACATAGGACAGATGAACGATTCACTTTTGCGTTGGGTGTCAATCATCGAAATACGTTGAGGCGATACTCCTTCAGAGTCTCGCGCGCATTCAAGACGACTTGTTCGTCTGGGTAAAGCCGTCGAAGGAGTTCAGGGGAACCGCCGGAGACGAGGGCGTCGCACGCTGCAACATGGCCGTCGTGGCGTTCATCACACCTGTAAACACCCAAAGCAGAGTTGGCCGCCGCCGCAAATCCGATTAGAAGCAGAACCGCTGCCAGAATCCGTCGAACCGATCGCGAGGCCTCTTGGGGCGAGAGCATCGCGCAAAGGTGAACGGCAATCGCAATCCACAGAAGCGAAGAGAAGGCAATGTAACGAGGACTCAGTGCCTGCACGACGCCGAAGCCTGTTCGGGCGGTAGCCGTAAGAAACGCCGTGCCGATGGCGTACAAGGCCAATCCGTCGAACGGCAACGTGGCTCTTCGGGCCGAGTCTTCTCTCCTGAAGGCCTTCCACGCAAGCACAAGATACACGCAGAATCCTGCGATGCCCATTACGGCAGCGGGCCGGGGATCGAAGCTGGCCAAGGGCGCGCCAAGATAGGCGGCGACGTAATAGGCGTACTGAGACGGCGTGGTCACCACGCTTGCGTACGAAGGATCGTAGGATGGTTTGTGAAAGTCCCAGATATAGGCAAGTCCAATCAACGACGACGCCATTCCCCAGGCAAGAAGGCTTGCCAAGTCCAAGCGCTTGCGTTGCCACTGCAGAACCGCGAGAACAGCCACACCTACGGGCAACAAGATCAATCCGTTACCGTACGAATACACGGACAAGATGGCACCAACGGCCGCGGCGGCGATACCCAAGCGCGGCGCATTCGCGGACGACAATCCGGCACAGACCAAGATGGCGCCAAGCAGGTTCAGGTAGATAAGAAGGTGCCAGCCCCAGAGCAGATTCTCCCATTGCGCGGCGGAAAAGAAGAGGGTACTCATGACTAGCCATGCCCAGGGTGCGGCACGCGACCGGCGCTGGCCGCGCGCGAAGAGCAGCATCAACATCGCGGCCGCGGCAAACGCAAACGTCATGCTCACGGCGCGTTCCCAGCGGGTGTCCCAGTGGCTCAGCCGCGCGAGGACGAGCATAATCAGCTTTGGTATCGGGATGCGGTGGACATTGTGCTGGGCCCAAAGGTCGCCAAACGCGATGTCTCCGTTGAAGGTCTTCTCGATGAGCGGGACCAATTCCCATTGGTCCATGTAGGGGGCCTCGAATCCGTAGTGGAAACACACGAAGAGAGCCAAAGCCGCGGGAAACAGTCCAAGCAGCCATACGGGCCGGAAAGCAAATTCGCGGCACGGAACCTGTTGAGGTTCCAGAGTCCCTCGCGTCTCGACCGCGTTCACGTCCGGCTCAGTTTCCGAAGGCTGCAACGTGTTTCCCCCCTATGGTAGTCTGCGCAAAGTATAGTGACCGGCGACCGTATCGACAACGGTGAGTATGCAATCGAGAATTGGGATCATAGGGGCGGGTATTTCCGGATTGGCCGCGGCCTTGGCGCTGGCCAAGCGCGGAATCCACGTCGAGGTATTCGAACGGGGAAACAAAACCGGCGGACTCATCTCCACCTTCGACTTCGATGGCCCCCGGATCGAGCGCTATTACCACTTCCTTTGCCGCGAAGACCATGGCTATTTCGATTTGTGCAGGGAACTCGGGTTGGAAGATCGCCTGCACTGGCGGCGTCCAAAGACGGGCTTTCACTATGAGGGCACAACCTATCCCTTCACGTCTCCGATCGACCTGCTGCGCTTCTCCCCCATTCCATTCGCGCAACGCGTGCGCTTCGGCGCATTCGCGCTCGAAGCTCGTCTCCGGCAGGAATGGAAACAGCTCGACGAACTCGCGGCAAAGCCGTGGCTGATCGATCGCTTAGGCACGCGCGCCTTTGAAGTCATTTGGCGTCCATTGCTGGAACTCAAGTTCGGTGACGACTATGACCGCATTTCCGCGGCGTGGGTATGGCATCGGCTGCATCGGGTAGCACGCTCCAAAGGAAGCATGGGATTCTTGGAGGGAGGCTCCGCGGTCCTCTTGGACGCACTGATTCGGCGGCTGAGAGAGCTGGGCGTTCCGCTCCATCTTGGGAAACAGGCAAAGTGCGTGCGCGTCGAATCGGGCCGTGTCCAGGGCATCGACTTTTCAAACGGCGAGACGTTCGCGGGCGATCACGTCATCTCCACGATTCCACTCGACCTCACCGCGAGTCTATTACCTCCAGAATACGATTCGTACGCCGCGCAGCTTCGGAACATCCGATACATTGGCGTCGTGTGCGTGGTGCTCAAGTTGAAGCGCCGCCTCACACCCTACTTCTGGCTCAATGTTCATGCCCCCTCCATTCCATTCAATGGCATCATCGAGTATACGAACCTCAATCCCAATCAAGGGCAAGGCGAGCATATCGTCTACGTTCCGTATTACGTGGCGACGGACAAGCCGCTGTACACGGCTGAAGACGAGTCAGTGTTCCGGCAGTCCTGGGACGCGGT
Source organism: Candidatus Hydrogenedentales bacterium (assembly GCA_041662805.1). Taxonomy (GTDB): domain Bacteria; phylum Hydrogenedentota; class Hydrogenedentia; order Hydrogenedentales; family SLHB01; genus JAIBAQ01. The sequence goes on from JBAZRU010000236.1 coordinate 7,863, forward strand.
GAAACAACTGGGTTCGGGAATCTGTGACTCCGACTTGTTGGGCCACCGCGTATTCCGCGCGTCGCACGCGCAGGCCGTGTGTCCGGTTGGATTCCTAAAATCGCTTCCCAATTCTCAAACGCCCATCGCGGGATTGCGACTGCTTGACTCTACGTACCTGTACCCGGAAGACCGCTCGCAGTCGGGTTTGATCCTAAATGCACACGCCTGCGTGGAAGCCATTGCGCGAGAGGCCGGGGTACCTTGAGCACTCCCGACCCTCCATTCACGCCGGAAAGCGTGAAGCGTCACTACACGGAATTGGCGGGTACGTACGCAACAAAAGAAAATCGGGCGTGCAAAGACGCCTACCGGCGCAACCTGCTGAAAAGGCTCGGACACGCCACGCGCTTACTCGAGATCGGCGCGGGAGTCTCGACAGCGACCGCGCACTTCCCCGCCCCATTCCGCGTGGCATGCGACCTCAGCCAGTCAATGCTGCGCGCAGCCCCACGCGAGGACGTCCGGTACTGCGCCGCGGATGGGACCCGGCTTCCGTTTGCGGACGCATCATTCGACGCCGTGATGTCCGTGAACGTGCTCGAACACACGCCGCAAGCAGCGCTCCTAATCGCCGAAGCAGGCAGGGTGCTTGTCCCCGGCGGGGATTGCGTGTTTATCACGCCCAACGGCGATTGCGAATGGCTGCTAAACATGCTTGAGGGCCTTCGGCTGAAATTGCCCGAAGGCCCTCATCGATTTCTCTCATCGAACGAACTGCGTTCGCTGCTGTCGCCAAACCTGCAGGTTATCGAACACCGCAAGTTCCTGGCCTTACCGCTTGGCCCCGCTGCCTTCGTAAACGCAGTCGATACGATCTTCTCCATGGGAAGCGGTCGCGGCCTATTTCAATTGTTGCACGCGAAGCGAGTGTGAGTCCTCTCAAACGCCTGCGTTCGCCAACACGGCCTTGTCGTCCTCATCTTCGTCATCGCCACCCTCAAAGCGGTGATCGAAGTCGTCGTCGGGTGTCTCCGTGTGGCAGACGCTGCACTTGTCGATTGTACCCGCATGCCCCTGCAACGCAATGGCCTGAACATTATCGGCATCGGTGACCGTGGGCGTAATCGCGTGCGGGCTTCCGTGGCACGCGGCGCAATGCACGCCATGGTGCCCTTTGGAATCGCGATACAACTTCCCGGGTTGCTCGAATTCGAACCCTTGACGCGTGTGGCAATCGCCGCAACGCGGCTCATCCACCCAGGGGCTGCGGCTGGAATTGCCGACGGCGGCCATGTCGCCATGGCAATCGAGGCAGTCTTTGCCTTTGGCCAGGTGAATGTCGCGCAGACATTGCGTCCGCACGCCGGGGTGGCACGCATAGCAATCGACTGCTAGATTCGCCGCAGCCATTCTCGGCGCGTGCGACGAGTGCATTGCAGTCGAAAGCGCGGGGACATTAGGGGCGCCG
>JBAZRU010000237.1:0-8438 GCA_041662805.1 Candidatus Hydrogenedentales bacterium
TCAACCTCTTACGAATGGGATATCACTACATCCGAAGAAAAGGAGTCGCGCTGCAGTATGCCTTCTCTCTACTACGAGAACTCGCTACAAAACAAAAGGCTCCAAACTCGGGATGAGTCAGCTAGCCGCTTTGCACGGTGCGAATTCGCGCCGCTGTTCTGCTACCATGTCGTTTTCTTGTAAGGGGGAAATCGACATGGATGTATTGCGTCTGAAAGTGGGCGTCATGGGTTCGGCGGGCGGAACCTTTAACGAAGATATTTCCGCGCGGTGTTTCGAATTGGGCAAAGCCATCGCCGAAGCCGGGTGCGCCATCGTGACAGGTGGCTGTCCCGGTTTGCCTCATCAGGCCATCATGGGCTGTAAACAGCGCGGCGGATTGACTATCGGCGTCTCGCCTGCCATGAGTCTCGATGAACACGTGGAACGCTACGGCAGCCCAATCGATCACATCGACGTCATGATCTATACCGGAATGGGCCTCATGGGACGCGAGATTATCGGCGTGCGCAGTTGCGATATTGTCATCATCGTCGGTGGCCGTTCGGGCACGCTTGGCGAGTTCTCCATCGCGTACGACGAGGGGCGCCCCATCGGTGTCCTCACAGGCACAGGCGGTATTGCCGATTTTATCGACGATGTCTTGCCCGTCATGAAGAAGGCCACCGGATCCAGAATCACTTTCGACGACGACCCGCGCCGGCTTATCGAGCGGTGTCTCTCTGATTTTCAGGCAAACCCACCCCGCATTCGGGAACAGGAGGCGGCTGTATAATGCGAATCACGTCTTACGGCGCAGCGGAAGAAGTCACGGGCAGCAAGCACCTCGTAGAATTGGGAGGCAAACGCGTCCTGTTCGATTGCGGGTTGTTTCAAGGCATACGTAAAGAATCGGACCAGAAGAATCGGGCACAGGAATTCGATCCCGCTTCGCTCGATGCCGTCGTCCTCAGCCACGCGCACATCGATCACAGCGGGACCTTGCCGGTCCTGGCCAAGCACGGATACAAGGGCCCGGTCTTCTGCACGCCCGCCACGCGCGATTTGTGCAGCATCATGCTCCTCGACGCCGCCCACATTCAGGCCATGGACGCGAAGTGGCTGTCGGAGAAGAATCGCGCGTTTGCGGCCCCGCTCTACGACGACGACGACGTATATGAAATCATGCGCCGCTTTGTCAGCGTCCCGTACGATCTGCCCCTCGAAATACTGCCCGGCATCAAAGTAACTTTCAGAGAAGCGGGACACGTCTTGGGATCCGCGATGGCATTTGTCGAATGCAAGCAGAACGGTACGACGGAGCGCCTGCTTTACACGGGCGACCTTGGCCGCCGGCACATGCCCATCCTGCGCGACCCTTGGGTGCCTGATACGGACGTAGACGTTGTTACTTTGGAGAGCACCTACGGAAACCGTGATCACGATCCCATCGAAAAGATGGATCAAAGATTGCGAGACATCATCAAAAAGACACACGCGCGCGGGGGAAAGATTATCATCCCCAGCTTTGCGTTGGAACGCGCCCAGGAAATCGTCTACGCGTTGAAGCGGCTCGAAGGCAACAACGAACTCCCCTCCATGCCCGTCTACGTCGACAGCCCGCTGACGGTCAACATCACTGAAGTCTTTCGCTTGCATACGGACTGCTTCGACGAAGATTTGCGCACCTTCATGGCAAGCGAAGGCGACCCCTTCCTGCTCGACCGAATTCAGTATGTTCGCCGCGTAGAAGACTCCATGAAGATCAATGGACTGAAGGAACCTGCGATCATAATCTCGGCATCGGGCATGTGCGAACAGGGCCGCATTCTTCATCACCTGCGCAACAACTGCGCCGACCCTCGCAACACCATTCTCATCGTTGGGTTCCAGGCGAAGAATACCCTCGGACGCCGCATCGTCGAACGCCAGAAAGAGATCAAGATCTTCGGTGTCAAACACGCATTGAATGCGGAAGTCATGATACTCAACGGCTTCAGCGCCCACGCGGGCCGAGGCGAACTGCTCGATTTTGCACGCCACTTCAGGGAACGCGCCAAGAAGATCTTGCTGGTACACGGCGAAGAAGAGGCGATCGGTGCATTGAAGACGACGCTGGAAACCGAAGGCCAGACCAATCTTCAGGTATCGAAGCATGGCGTGGCAATCGAAGTGTAGTGATAGGAGAATTGTAGGCGAGATCGGGGCAGATTAGGATATTGGCTACGGGAAACAATTCGGGGATCGCGGCGATAGCAACGCTATTGCTGTGGTCTCTGCTCTTTCGGCAGCAAGAGTCGCATGACCACAGATCCCATCAGGCAGGTGAGCAGGATTGCCACTATCCGGTCCCACAAGGAATACTCTCCCCCCAGGTTTTGCAGAAGAGCAGAGAGTACGAACACGAATAGGCCAACAAGTACCGCGCGAGTAACCCCTTTCCGGGTTCTTCCCACGCGCACGACCTTCACTGACATCTTCACGATACCATTCACTCCTCTATCCCGATCTATGAGACTAACATCTTCTTGCTTACCGAACAAATCAAGCTCAAGTCTCCCAATGGAAATGATCCGTCCAATCGAGGGGAACAGAAGTCACTGTTTCGCCGTAGCCTTGTTCCGCAAATAGTAGAAGAATCCATCCTCTGCGCCAACGACCAGATCGGGCACGCCGTTCTTGTCCCAATCGACTATGGCTGGGCACGTATCGTGACCGGCGAGTTTCCTGGTGTCGAGCGGGCCTTCGTTCTTGAACGAAAAGGCGTCGCCTGTGCCGACGTTGCGTAGGAAGTCGATGTTCTTGCCGTCGAGGAGGATGTCCATGCGGCCATCCTGGTCCCAATCCACAAGAGTCCACTTGCGGCGGCCGGCCTTGCCCGCGATACGTTCGTTAAGACGAAGCGGTTCCCCCTTCTCGTTTGTGAAGATACGTTTGCTGGGCAGCAGCCGTAATGCGTCCCCCACTTTCGTGCGCTGGAAAAACGCGAGGAAACCCTCCGTGTCGAGGACAACCAGGTCGTTCAGCCCATCCTTGTCCAAGTCCGCCACGCGCGGGCTGGTGCGCCATTGCGTGACAAGTTGCTTTCCTTTCGGGTTCCACCACAGCCACGCGGGTTTCGGGGTCGCTCCCTCCCACTCCACTTCAATGGGCTGCGCTTCCGCCAGCGCAGGCTTGCCCTTCGTGCCGATGTTTTTGTACCAGAGTATCTCGCCCCAAATGCTGTTGACGATGATGTCGCGCAGACCGTCCTGGTCCCAGTCCGCCACCTCGGGAACGGTGTATCCCCACTTCGCCTCGCACGGCCCTTGTATCGATCCGTTGGGCCCTGCCTGAATACGAACCACTTTTCCGGCCGCTTCGAGATGCACCGGGCTCGCCCACTTGGGTGGATTGCCGCCATCGAGGTTCTCGACGAAATTGATGTACCCGGCCGTGTCGCCGACGATAAGGTCGTCGTCGCCGTCCTCATCCCAATCCGTTCCGCACGGGGTGGACAAAACGCCAACCTTGAGGTCTGCGGCTTCCTGCTTGAAGAACACCGGCGGCAGGAAACCGGGCACTCCATCCTCAACCTTGCCAGTGCACTCGAGCAGCGCAACGCGCCCATCTTCCTGGGCGACGATGAGGTCCTGGTCGCCGTCCTTGTCCCAGTCGAACGCGGCGACACGAAGCATCTCAAGTTCCATGTGGATCGTCTCGCCCGCGTGTGTCAGCGGACGTCCCTCCGCGTAACGCGGTTGCGTGCGCGAACCGGCGTTCTGGAAGTACGTCAGCTTGTCCAGGAATTCACCACAGATAAGGTCAAGATCGCCATCGCCATCCCAATCGTTGAAATTGGGACTTGGCGAACCATATACATCGAGAACTTTGTCGCCTGCCATTACTTGAACGGCATCCGCATAGGCGGGGGCTTCGTTCGTCCCCGTGTTGCGCATGAAGTAGATGTATGCGTGTATAGGGCCGTTGGTCCACTCGCCCTTCTCGTTAAAGGCGTTGTCCCACCCATACTCGCGCCAATCGCTCGCTCCGATAACCAGATCGGTCACGCCGTCGCCGTCGTAGTCACAGAAACCCCATTGATTGGCGCGCCCGATGTAGAACGACGGCTCATAGGGAATAGGCGCAGGGTTGGCGAATGCGCTCTTGAGGAAATCAGGATAGGCGTTGCCGGGGGTTGCTACGAGCAACTTACCGTCGACGAACGAGGCAACAATATCCTTCTTGCCCTCGGCGATTCGCACACCCGGCTTGAAGATCGGGAACTTCGGGTCGCCGTCGCCCGCATTTTCGAAGAAGTACGTGCCGTTGTAAGGTACGTCCGCCGTCGCGACCACGAGGTCGTTGTCTCCATCGCTGTCGTAATCGCACGGTACGGGCTGCCCCCAGAGTCCCACGCCCAGATCCACGACGAGGCCGGGATTGTTGTAAGGAAGCCTCTCGAGCAACGACTCATCGGCAGAAGACGTGACCGCCGCAAGGATAAACGCCAGAACCAACATAGAAAGTACCCCCTTGTCTGTTGACAAGGGCAATTCTATACCGACAAGAGCGGGTCAAGCGAACGCGCGCGTAGCGCTTCAAGCATCTTGGCGCGATTGAGCGGCTTCACGTCCTCGACGATTTCTTCGCGCATCGCTTTGCCGTGCTCGGTATCCTGCGGGTACGACATGAAGTCGAGCTCAATGCCCAGCCGCTCGGCGATCTGCGCAGCCATCACCGGCCACACAACGCCGATGTCACCAATGATTGGGATACTCCCCTCGTGCCTTGCGAATCCCGACATTTCCATGCGGAACGGGACCTTGAACAGCTTGGTTTTCGGAAGTCCGTCGGCGATGGCTTGTTGTACCGCGCCTCCCGACTGCTCCGCCTCGTAGACACGCTCGAGCGCGGGGTCGAGGTCGATGCGAACCAAGGTCTTTCCTTCGAGCGAATACGTGTTGTGCCCCATCCAAGCAGACCACATGCCGTGTCCGGTGTAACGCTCGAAGGGCCCATCGTGAATCTCTTGCGTGAGCGCCACGGCGGACTCGAAGATAACGTCGGCGCGGTCCAACATGCGTGCGAGGCGCGTCGCCCGCTCATGAATGTTAATGCTGTCGCCGATGCACAAGCCGACCAAGCCTCCTCCCACTAACTGAGGAATGGTCACTTGAACGGGAATGCCCAGCTTCGCGCCCGCGCCGATCATGGTGCGCTCGTCCGCGCCCAGACCGGCGACTTCCTCGAAGGACATGCCATTGGAGCGCGCCAGCATGGCGATCTCCATCGAGAGCGTTTCGAGCCACAGCCCCATCGGATAGCCCAGGTTTCCCGCCGCCTTGATAATGGTCCGGCCTTCGGCTCGTTCCAACCTTGCGATCAAACCCATGTCGATGGGCATGTGTCGCTGTATGTCCTGAAGAACCGTCTCCTCCATGAGGGAAAGTTCAAACTCGCCGCCGCGAGGAAGGAAACGATGCGAGACGCCCACGGGCTTTCCTGCGCAACGCTTGACCTTATCCAGCGTCCCCCCCATCTCGTGCGCAACCACCGCCGAACTCGTAGACACTCCGTCTACGATCCCCACTCGCATCAACTCCGCGATGAGCGTGGTGACCCCTTCGTGAATGTTGGGCCCGCTGCCGGTAACGACGACGACTTGCCCCCCTCGTTCTTTCTCGCTCACGACGGTCGCCACCGTCTTCGCGATTCGCTCGCGCGCCAAATCGTCAAGGCGCTCTTCAACTTGCTTCAGGGCCTTCGTGTCAATTGGCATCGTCGTTCTCCCTGTATTCCCGCTTACGCCAACCCACGGGAACGCAACATTTCCTCCGCGCGCGCCAGATCCTCGGGCGTGTCCACGCTGAAGCCGCTGAATTCTCTATCGTCGACTTGCGACTCGACTACACGAATGCGCAGGCCGTGTTCCAGCCAACGCAGTTGCTCCAGCGATTCCACTTGCTCCAGGACCGTTGGAGGCAATTGGGTAATTCGCATCAAAGCGCTCCGCCGGTACACGTAGGTTCCGACGTGTTCGAAGACGCCGTGCGGCACTGCTTCCCGGGGATACGGAATCAAGGAGCGGGAAAAATACAGCGCGTTTCCCGCAAGATCCGTCACCACCTTGACCACACTCGGATTGTGAAGATCCTCCGTGTCTGGAAGACGGCACATCAACGTCGTCAGGTCAAGCGCGGGGTCGTCAAGCAAGGGTTTTACGGCCTCGTCAATCATGATGGGATTGATGAACGGCTGGTCTCCCTGAACATTCACCACGATCTCCGCCTCAATCGTCCCCAGCGCTTCAGCGATCCGATCCGTTCCGCTGACGTGATCCACGCGCGTCAAAACCGCCTTGCCCCCAAATCCGGCCACGACATCGACAATTCGCTGGTCATCCGTAGCAACAACTACGTCGCTAAGCACAGCCGCCCGGCGGCACTGCTCGTAGACGCGCTGAATCATGGGCTTGCCGGCAATTGTCGCCAGTGGCTTTCCGGGCAGACGCGAGGAGCCGAATCGGGCGGGAATGATACCAACTACCGCAGTTCTGCATTCACCAGTCTGAACCATGGTATCTCCTGTCCCAGTATTTTAGATACTACTAAATGAAGAACGTGATTCATAATAGATTAATTACGCTTGATTCTTCAAGTATAAAGTATTACTATTTGCAAATGGTTGCTACAGAGCCAAATACAGACACACTTGCGAATTCCGTTGCTGAACAGATCTACAGCGACATCATCCGGTCCGGATTGCAGGAAGGCGATCTGTTCATGACCGGCGACCAAGTGGTCGAACACTATCAGGTCTCCCGGACAATCGCGCGGGAGGCGCTTAGTCAGCTTCGAGCCCTGGGGGTTCTCAAGAGCCGCCAAAGAAAAGGGCTGCTCGTGGCGCGTCCCGATCCGGTTCGCCTCTCCGAGCAGTGGGTTCCCCTTTATTGTCGGAGTGAGAACCGTGCAGATTTCATCACGCTGGCCCAGTTGCGCTACGTCATGGAAGTGGGGTCCGTGGACTTGGCGGTGGCCAACGGTAGCGAAGAGGAAATAGGCCAGCTCGCGGGGCATGCACACGAATTTGAGACGGTGGCCGGTCGCGTGGGTCACACGGAAGCAGCCGACCGTTGCGATCTGGCGTACCACACGCTCATTCTCAGGATGACCGGGAATCCGCTCATCGAAGGGCTTCATCGCGTGATGTCCGAGTACTTCACGGCATCGACGAAGTTCGACAAACGCCGCGACGCATCGAAGGCAATCCGCGAGCACCATATGATTGTAGACGCCTTTCGGAAGCGCGACGTGGAAATGACCCGCGCGCTCTTGCGGTCCCACATCGAGAATACGATTCGCCCATAGCAGGCGTGCCCGTCCCCTGGCTCGCGGGTCAGCGCGAGGAAGTTGGGGGGAAGTTGCCTGAAGGAGTAAATGGTGATGAAGGCAGCCCTATCACTCTCGACAATCCTGCTCGCAGGTTTTATCGCATACGCGGACCCATTCTATCGCGAAGAGTTGATCTTTCCGCTTCAACCGAAACACGTTCACTCAAGCAGCGTAGTCGAATGCCCAAATGGCGACCTCATCGCGTGCTGGTTTCACGGCTCCGGCGAACGCCGCAGTTCGGACGTCCTTGTCCAGGGCAGCCGCCTGAAAAAGGACGCTGAATCGTGGAGCGATGTGTTCTTGATGGCCGATACGCCCAATCTCCCGGACTGCAATCCAGTGCTGTTCCTGGACGCAAACCGCGAGTTGTGGTTGTTCTGGATCGCCGTGCCGGCGGAGCGATGGGAAGATTCATTGCTGCGGTACCGCAAATCCGCCGACTTCGAAGGAGACGGAGCGCCTAAATGGTATTGGCAAGACGTCATAATATTGAAGCCGGGCGAGGCGTTCGCAGGTGATGTCACACGTGGGCTTGAAGCCGTGCTCCCCTCCCTGCCCGGGGTCGATGATCCGCGCGGCATGGAATTCCGCGCCATGACACACCGGATATGCGCGGACGCACTGGACTTGGGCAAGCAGCAACGCGGCTGGATGACGCGGGCACAAGTGCTCATCCTGCCAACGGGCCGCATCCTCGTGCCGCTGTATTCGGACGGTTATCTGCTGGGCATGATGGCCATATCCGACGACGAAGGGCAAACGTGGCGTGCCAGCTCTCCAATCGTCGGCGCCGGCTTGAATCAGCCGAGTATCGCTCGAAAGAAAGATGGCACTCTCGTGGCGTACATGCGCGAGGAGGAAGAGATCAAACGGCGCGTGCTGAAGAGTGCGTCCACCGACGATGGGGAAACTTGGTCCGTAGCGGAATGGACGGACATTCCCAACCCCAACTCAAGCCTGGCCGCTCTGACGCTGCAAGACGGACGTTGGATACTCGTCTACAACGATTCGGAACTGGAGCGCGACACCCTAGTCGTCGCGCTCTCGGACGACGAGGGAACCTCCTGGAAATGGAAACGCCACCTC
>JBAZRU010000237.1:8448-9310 GCA_041662805.1 Candidatus Hydrogenedentales bacterium
GAAGAAGGGCGGCAGCTTTCACTATCCATTTGCAATTCAGACGAAGGACGGTCGAATTCATGTCACCTATACCTACACCCCATCCGAAGAAGCAGGGCACTCGATCAAGCGTGTGTCGTTTGATGCCAACTGGGTGATCGCAGGGGAATGATTCAGCGTGCTTCAATGCCGAAGAACTTCTCGCGGTTCAGGCGCCATACCTGCCACTTCGGCGGGACACAATACAGTGAAACACTTCTGAGTGGGGAGATTGCGCGCGCATGAGCAAGCTTAATTACATAGACTTTTCGGTGCTTACCCTGTATCTGGGCTCGATGATGGTCATGGGCTGGTATTTCGCCCGGCGCGCGAAGACGACTGAGCAGTACTTTGTTGGAGGACGTTCCTATCCCGGGTGGCTGGTCGGAATTTCACTGTTTGGCGCCACGATCAGCTCAATCACCTTCGTCGCATACCCAGCAGATGCTTTCAAGACCGGTTATTTGCGCTACGTCATCTGCATCATGTTACCTGTCGCGGTGCTCATTGCCTCTCGATTGTTTGTCCCCTTCTTCCGCCGCGGCAAAATTACGTCCGTTTTCGAATACCTGGAGCATCGGTTTGGCCCGCGCATCCGCGTCTATGGTGCGCTCATGTTTGTCGTTGCCCAGTGCTTTCGCATCAGCCTGATTCAATACCTCGTCGCCCTTCTGGTGCACAGCATGACGCAATGGGACGTGACCTTGTGCATACTCCTCGGCGGCGTCGTGACGGCGTACTACACCGTCGCGGGGGGCATGGAAGCTGTCATCTGGACCGATTTCATCCAGTCGGTTCTCCTCACGGCAGGCGGGCTACTTATCCTCGGTGTTATCCTGGTGAA
>JBAZRU010000238.1:0-9209 GCA_041662805.1 Candidatus Hydrogenedentales bacterium
TTGCGCGTCGCCAGTGATGCAAACGCTTGGATGGCCGCTTCGGTGATCCGGACCGGGAATCCCTGCCGGGCAATGCACGCAGCACTCAATGCCGGAACGCTTGTCATGGCGTACACAAGAATAGGGTGAGACGGATCGAGGTCCAGGTACGTACAAAAGCGTGTCTTGTGTTCCGGGCCGGGAGGCTGCGCGAACACGTCCCAAGCGGGATTTCCCGTAACGGCAATGCGATCGGGAGAAACGCCGTTAGCCACGTAATGCGCGCGCGTATGCTCGCTGTAGACGGCAAGGCGATCCGCGACGACCGACGCATGCACGGCGATAGCGCCGCTGTTGACGCCGTGCAGGATGTGCAAGCTGGGGATGCCGAGGCTTCGGGCGGCAAGCACGGCGGTTCGCGTGTCGCGCGTCACATCTTCGGGCGAGATGACCAGTTTGAATGCGTGTTCCGATGCGATGCGCTTCATAACGTCGACAACAACCATCTGCTCGATGAGGTCGCGTTGAAGTACGCCCAGCATCCTGGGTGCGAGTACCTTCCACGTTGCGATATTCGGATGTGGCCAATAGGCGGGAGCATTTCGAAGGGCATCGACGAGTAGCTTCAGCCGAGGCTGGGCCTGGTCCAAGGCGTTTCGCATCATGGCATCCGTAACGAGGGCGTCGAAGGGGGTGTGGGGAATTCCCGCCCTCTCCAACAAGACGCTGCCGGGTTGGTGCAGCGTGACGAAGCGCACCTCGGCGCGCTTCAGCAGGGAGGCTGCCAGATCCTCAATGCCCCGGATATGGCAGAGCAGAATGGTTGGAATCATGGCGTACCATCAGGATGCTGGCTGGCGAGGGTCGTTAGAACCACTTCGAAAAGGGCGTATTCGTCCGCCGCGCCAAGATCGACACCCTCGTAGTTCAGAAGAGGCATCACGGAGGGGTGTCTCCACCAGGTTTGCGCGAAGGCCAGGGCAACTTCGTCGATAGAACGTGCGTCGTTTTCGCTCATGGCCGCTATTGTACGGTGCGCATAGGGGTTGCACAAAGAAAACGCGCACGCGGAACAAGCATTCGATTCCTGGCGTTTTCGCGAGTACACTTAGCGGTCAAATGCCGGGCCTATTCCGGATTTCGACTGTCCACAGGGAGATGTATATGAGTCAGCGGACTGCCGATCCAATTTGGGAGTCGATTCGTGTCGAGGTACAGGAAGCCGTTCAGCAGGAGCCGATGCTTGCCAACTTCTTCTACGGAGTGGTTTTGAATCACCGCTCGCTTGAAGACGCCCTGACCTTTCTGTTGGCGGCCAAGCTCGAGAGCACGACGATTACCGCCATTTCGTTGCGGGATCTCTTGGTCGAGGCCTACGAGAACGACGAAGGCATCGGCGCGTCGGTGCGCCGCGATCTCGAAGCCGTGAAGACGCGTGACCCGGCCTGCCGGGGATACTCGACACCCTTCCTCTACTTCAAGGGATTTCATGCCATCCAGTCGTACCGTGCGGCTCACTACTTCTGGACGCATGAGCGCCGTTCCTTGGCGCTCTTTCTGCAGAGCCGCATCTCCCAAGTGTTCGCCGTGGATATCCACCCTGCGGCAAAGATCGGATCCGGAATTCTAATCGACCATGCGACCGGCGTCGTCATCGGCGAAACGGCGGTGGTTGAAGACGACGTGTCGATGCTTCATGAAGTGACACTGGGCGGCACGGGGAAGGAACAAGGCGACCGTCACCCGAAGATCCGGCGGGGCGTGCTCATCGGCGCGGGCACGAAGATCCTCGGGAACATCGAAGTGGGCGAAGGCGCGAAGATCGGCGCAAGCAGCGTCGTGCTCGATTCGATCCCGCCCCACAGCACCGCCGTGGGAGTGCCCGCGAAAGTCGTGGGCGCGCCGAGCGAAGATCTGCCTGCTCTGGGGATGGACCACCTGATCGTCTACGGGTATGGTGCGGGAATCTGAGCGCGGAGGAGCCGCCCCCGTTGCGGTATAATGCAGGCAGAGGAGGGTAGAGGAATATGGCTTCCGAATTGCACGTGACGACCACCGTACTGCCGGGCTGCAGGGTCGAGATCGTCTCGCCCGAACTCTCCGAAGGCGCGACCGTGGATGTCACTATCCAGATCCCGGACGGCGAGCCCCGGAAACGCCTCACGATGAAAGAGATTTTGGCGACGTTTCCGCCCGGGCCACGCCTATTTGCGACACCAGAAGATGCAGATCGCTTCCTCAAAGAGGAGCGCGACTCTTGGGATCGATAGAGGTACCCAATTCCGGGGCGGTTTATGTCGATACTGTCGCGATCATATACGCGCTTGAGGAGTTCAAGGACTATAAGCCGATTCTGGAGCCTTTCTGGGAAGCCTCCGAATCCGGGCGACTTACGCTCATCACCAGCGAGCTTACACTAATGGAAGTCTTGGTCGGTCCGTTGAAAAGTGGAAGGCGCGATTTGCAGAAGACATATGAAAAGGCATTACTGACCTCAAGCATAACTCTGGTTCCGATATCGCAAGTCATCCTTCGAGAGGCCGCGAGACTCCGCGCGCTGATGCCGCGCTTGCGCACACCCGACGCGATCCATGCGGCCACGGCGCTTTGTCATGATTGTGCGCTGTTCCTCACGAATGATCACGGGCTGCGCGAGACGCCGGGCCTTGCGGTGGCAGTGCTTGACGACGCCCTGGCCTCTTGAGCGCAACGCGACGCGGGTGTGCATAATCCCGGTCATTCTTTAGAGGTGAGACAACGCGGACGGACCAATGCGTAAGCAACTATTCCATGAGATATTGATGGCGCGACAGCGTGTCTATGCCGTGGCGCGCCCCACGCCGTTGGAGCCCATCGAGGTCCCCATCGACGCCGAAGTCCTGCTCAAACGGGAGGACGTGTCGCCGATTCACGCCTACAAATGGCGGGGCGCCTATAACCGCATGGCCTTACTGACGATCCAGGAACGGCAGCGCGGGGTTGTGTGTGCGTCCGCGGGCAACCACGCCCAGGGCGTCGCGCTTGCCGCGCAGAAGCTAAATGTCCATGCCCGCATTTACATGCCCATCGCGACGCCACGCATGAAGCAAGTGGCGGTGAAACGCCACGGCGGAGACCTTGTCGACGTTATCCTCACAGGAGACACGTACGACGATGCCGCCGTCGAGGCACGGAAGAGCGTGGCGGAATCGGGGCGGATCTTCGTGCATCCGTATGATGATCTTGCGGTGATGGGCGGCCAAGGCACGCTTGCGGACGAAGTGGTGATGGCGGCGGAGAGCCCCATCGACGTGGCGTATCTGCAAATCGGCGGTGGAGGAATGGCCGCGGCGGTTGCGTGCTGGCTCAAAGCCTACTATCCCGGAATCCGTATCGTTGGCGTCGAGGGAGTCGAGCAAGCCTCAATGGCGGCGGCGGTGAAGGCGGGCAAGCCGGTCACGCTCGATTATGTCGATGTGTTTTGCGATGGCACCGCCGTGAAACGCGTCGGGGATCTAACGTATCCGCTGTGCGCCGAGCTCATCGACGAGTTCATAACAGTCACCAACGAAGAAGTGTGCGCGGCCATTCAAGTGTTGTGGGAAACGCGCCGCCGCATTCCCGAGCCTTCCGGGGCCATGGGATTGGCGGGCCTATTGCAGCAGGCCGATCGCCTGCGAGGCAAACGCGTGCTGTCGGTGTTGTGTGGCGCGAACATGGACTTTGGGCAGCTATCCTGGGTGGCGCGCAATGCTGGTATCGGAGCGGCGCGACGCCGGTACTTCCGAATCGCGATCGACGAGCAGGGCGGGTCGCTGCTCGATCTGCTCGATTCCGCCATGGACGGCCTCGACATCATCGAGTTTCAATACGGCAAGGTCGATCCGAAGCGGGCGTATCCGGTTATTGGAGTTGAAGCCAGCGCGCCGGAACTGCATGTGCTTGAGGAGCGGCTTCGCGAGAATGGGTACGCATTCGAAGACGTGACGTCGTGCGCGGACGTGGAGTTCCGCATGGTCCACTACGAATCGAGCCTGTTCCATCTGCCTTGCCTGATCATTCTGGAGTTTCCGGAACGCGCGGGGGCGTTGCGCGACTTCTTGCGGGACGCGCGCAGCCTCGGCAGCATCTGTTACTTTAACTACTTGTTCACCGGCGAGCAGGTGGGACGCGCATTGCTTGGATTCGAATTCGAGTGCGAGGAGAAGCGCCGGGCTTTCAAGCAGATGCTAGACGGTTCGCACTGGGTTCACCGCGAGGTTAGCGGAGACGTTTTCCAGCGCGTAATGTGACGCCGCGGTCCTGCGGCGCGAACGAGCCAGTATCCATACGCCCAGCAGGAGCGCGGCGCTCCACGAAATTGCGGACGTCCACGCGCCCGCTACAAATCCCTTCGGCATGTATTCCATGCGAATGAGGTGCCGTCCCGCACGCAACGGCACGGCGCGTAGCGCATGGTTCGCGGGGAGTACTTGGTACTCCTCGCCCGAAGGTTTCAGCGACGTGATGCTCCATCCCTTGCTGTATGCATCCGTAATGAGCAGAATCGCGGGCGATTCCGTGTATACCTCACAGGTGAGCGTGTCCGTCGTTTGCTCCAGTATCTGCGCACTTCCTCCCGAGCCCAGCGGATCGGGTTTGGGGTTGGGCTCCTGTTCGAGAATGACGGTGGCGCGCGGGTCAAAACCCGCCTCCCGCACCATCTTCAGGGACTCGTCCGCGTCTTTGGCGACCCTGTAATCACGCACGAGAAGCACGTGCGGCAGCGGATTCGGAAACTCGATAATGCCCTTGTCTGGCGCATCCGGCACCACGTAGTAACGCAACCGGAACATGGCGAGCAGCGGATCGAAGTGGTCAAGGAATCCGCATCCATTCAGCTCCAGACCGTTGGGAGCAGTCACCGTGTGCAGGAAGTTGCTGTACCGGCCCAGCAGCCACGAGTCATACCCCCAGATCGAGTTCATATTTTCCATCATCGTCTGATTTACCGGGGCCGCCAGGAGTACTCGGTAATCGCCGGGGTCGCGTTGCCGAATTGCTTCCATGTTTCGGGGAAGTGCTCCATCGAACGGAGTCATTCCCGTATTCACTTTCGCAAAGACGACCAACTCCGCGACGCCCAGGCAAAGCACTAGATAAGCGGGCCACCGCCCGACACGATTCAGGGAGAGCAGGACTATGAGCGCCGCCGCGACGAGGCATGACGTAAGCACGGCGCGCATAACGTGGACAGCGGCTTCCGGTGTTGGCGGGGAAGACACGGGCCAATGCGCCGCCAGCCATGCATGCGTGGTGCGCACGAACTCGGGAGACGGACGCGAGACTCCGGCGGGCATTGCGACGTACCAGTGGAAAGCAACACCCAGCAGGGCGGCGCCGGCGATTACCGCTAAGACAGAAACGAGCACCTTTGGAAACTCGCGACGCTCGCGCAACGCGTCGAATCCCGCTCCCGCGAGGATGCCAAGCATCATGGTCGCAGGGACGAAGAAGCGGGCAGGAACACGGAACATGTCGAATCCGGGGACCGTGCGATAGAGGATCGCGAAGAGGGGCGTCTGTTCTCCTACGGTCACGACGCCCAGGAACAGGGCTAGGACCAACAAATACCGGCGCTTTTCGCGTTGCGCCCATCGAGCGCCGTACAGCGCGAGCACCAGGGTCGTGATGCCCATGAAGACGGTTACTTCCCACACGAGCCATTGACCCCAATAGCCGGGCGTGTCGACGCGCCCCAGGATGCCGGGGACAAGCAACATGAGGAAGTTCTCGAATGGGATGAAGAAGCTGGAGGCCACTCCCAGCGAAATGCCTCCGGCGCGCGAACTCTCCTCGCTGACGAAGGTGCCCGGCCAAAGTTGCACGGCTCCAAGAAGCGCGGACAATCCGGCCATGGCGGCCAGTGCCAAGCCCGAGCGAATGCGCTTCCTGGCGTGCAGCCACTGGAGCAAGCAGTAAGGCGCCACCGCGAACGCGGTGATGTAGACGACCTGCGGGTGCGCCCCGAATATCTGCATGCTCACGGCCATCGCCCCGAATACGATCCAACTGAGACGGGGGGCTTCAAGCAATTTATCCACCGCCAGGAAGACGAGCGGAGCCCACGCAAATCCGGCCAAATAGGTAACATGCCCCGGCTGAACGTGGAGGTAGAAAGCGCCGGACAACATGGAAACACAACCCGCGAAGAAGGATGCGGGCGCGCTAAGACCTTTGCCTCTTGCCCAGAGTACCGTGAACGCCCCGCACAGGAACACGTTCAGGATCATCTCGAAGTTCACGGCCCTTGGCAGGCTCAACGCGAGATACGCCAGATTGGGTGGATAGAGAAGCGCCGACTGCCACGTCGCGTGATAGGGCATGCCGCAGAAAAGCAAGGGATTCCACTGGGCGAAGTTGCCGCGCAACAATTCCGACGCGCCAAAGAACCGGTACTGGGCGTATTGAAGAATGACATCCGTCCCTGGATAGGTGGCGACAAAAGGGTCTCCACGCCAAAGGACCTTGCCGAAAAGGACGACCGTAATGACAGCGATTCCGGCGACCGCCAGGAAGGTCTGCAGACGTGCCTTCGCGCGTTGTGTCATTCTTGCTCCAATTGGTACACGCCCGCGCTTATCGGGTTCGCCGGGCAATTTCTTCAAGCTCAGTAAAGCCGAGCGGAGTCGATCGTAATCTCCACGTCCGTCATGTTGCACGGATCGAAGCGGAGTGTGGAAATGAATCCCCGCCATTTTGGATTCGCACTAAGATTAACCGAATACGTATGGGGCGAACCATCCGCAATCGCAGGGACAGTCACGCTCGCGGCTTCGGATGTAGCGCTGCCGCGCGACCAGAAGAGTTGCGCGGCAACCTTTTCCTGTTGGCTGCCGGAAATCTGCATGGTGAACTCGAAGGTCGTGAACTTCGGCGCCTTCAACTCGGTGACGGTCGCGACGATAGCCGGATCGCCCGACGCGGTGCGAAACCGCAATGCGCCGCCTTCTACGCGAAGGTCCGCCACGCCCATCATTGCGCTCCATCCGCCTGCGTCCGTATCGAACGTCCAGGTTGTCACGGCTGGCCGCGCAGGATAGTCATACGGTCCCAAACCCACGTCCCCCGGCGCGACATTCACGGGCCACGAGGCGGGATCGCCCTTGCCGAAGGCATTGCGCACGGCCTCCAGCATTCCAAAGTCATACTCGGCGCTCGGCTCGATATAGCTTCCCTCGCCCCACTCGTTGACAGGACCGAGAACCACGAGTTTCTTCTCGTGCGTCTCGCAGTATTGCCGCGCTTCCCGGAGGAGATGCTCGAACCGCTCCGCCGTCCGCCCGACAATGGACAACGAGCGGTCGCCGTGCCACGGCCTCGCATCCCACCCCGTGTCTACGAGCGGGTAGTAAGTCAAGGGGCCGCAGACTTCGTCGCGTTTTGCCCATGCGGCAGGGACGGTTTGCACGAGGTCTTCGTATTGCGCGGGTTTGCCGGACATGCTGTCCTTGGCCGCGTCGCCCCACTCGTGGTAGTTCGTCGCGCCGGCAAACCCTTCGTCAAGAAGCATCTTCGCCTGCGCGGGGCTACCGGAGCCGTTGACCACAACGAACTCAATGCCCTCGTAACCAGCATCGCGCGCCATCTTCTGGGACTCTTGCAGCGCGGCCTTCACGACGGAACTGTCCTTAAGATCGATTCGAAGGCCCTCCGGATTCCACAGGAACACGGCAGGTTTGCCGTTGAGTCGATAATACGAAGGCAAGTTGAAGTAGTGGTCGATCCATTCTTTCGTAACAGCGCGCCAATCCTCGACGGAATGCGACCCTTCCGGGTTGTGATTGGCCCACATGATCGCGACTTTCAATTGGTCGCGATACCGCGCCTTGCGGTAGGCGTCGAACCAGTGCGTCAGGTATTGGCTTCCTTTAACCCAGTACCAATCGACCAAGTACACGTTGATTCCGTTTTCGACCGACCACTTGATCTGCCAGTCGACACATTCGGGATTGGCCTCGTCGTAGTAGCCGAGAACGGGTTTGCGAATCGGAGCGACGCGCTGAACGCAGTCCCACTTCAGCGCCGATTCCCACCCCGGGAAATAATAGGCGGCCACGTCCATGCTTGTCTGAATGGGCTTCGGCTCCGGCACATAGTCCGCTTTGGGCAGGTCCAGCGCAGGCAAGAACGTAAGCGTTGCCGTGGCATCGCCGGGTGCGGCTTCCCCGGAGAACTTCGCGTTGATCTGTTGCGGCCCCGGGGAATCCGCGGTAACCGACCACGTCAAGTCCGTGTAATCGGCGAAGGACAACTTCTCCGAAGTTACCGGCGGCTCTTCGACGATATGCACCGAACTGGGCAAGTCCAGTATTACGTTAGGCGCGACCACGCTTGTTGCGCCGTGATTGACCACCCGCAAGGTCACGCGAGCCGGTTTGCCAACGCGATTGATGCCGTTTTCGAAGCCGAAATAGGCGACGTCAAAATCCGCGGGACCAACCGGTTCTTCGCCGAGCATCACAGATTCAATGGATGCAGGAGTATCTTCCGGCAACCGCAGACCGAGCGCCACAAGATCGCCGGTCCACGCAGGGTTGACGCCGAGTTCGACGAAGTACGTGCGCGTCCGACCCCCGCCTCGCACCGGAAAGGGGTCCACCTGCGCGCCCGTCGTGGTTGACGTGCTCCACAACAATGCCGCCGTTCCGTCTTTGTCGGCTTTGATGCGCACGCTTGCCCACGCCTTGTCGGCGATGGGCAGGCGCAACGGGGGCGCGAACACTTCCCTTGGGGTCGACAGGGACGTCCACGGCGCGGCGACCGTATCCCACGCATAGCCGGTCGTGGCCGGTTCGATGCTGTTGCTCCTGTCTTCAATTCGTATGGAGCGGATCTCGAAATGCGCGCCGTCGTATACATCGAAGCGCATGCGGCGAATCGTACCCTCTGCATGCCAGAACGGCATTACGGAAATCTCGTGCCACTGGTTGTCGCCCTCGACGTCGAAGCGCGTCGTCTTGTTTTCGGAGAGGCCGCCGTTCGGGCCGTCGGTCGAGCCGGTCCAAAAGAGACAACACGTTCCAGGCACATTGGACTTGATCGTTACGACAATGCACTGATAGGGCGTTGCTTCGAGGGCAAGACCGTCGTGCGAGAAGAACGGATCCGTATTCACGGCGTCCGCGCACAGCGCGCCGTCCTTCACGGAAACGTTAGCGAGATGATCGTTCGGAACCCACGCCGCCACATCCTCGGCGCGGTCGAATGAC
>JBAZRU010000239.1:0-9162 GCA_041662805.1 Candidatus Hydrogenedentales bacterium
ATGGAGAAAGCCATAGAACTCAAGGGCGTGCCACGCCAACTGCCGTTCGCTCGGCACCGGCTCCACCGGCGCAGGGGGCGCGACCTCGGCGTGGGCCAGACTGACGATTGCAAGAAACGACGGGGCGACTAGGAACAGGCGAAGTAGCGTAGATTGCAGGTTCACCGTGTGGTCTCCTCAACTGTAGGGGAAGCTTGTTTCGGGAAGGGGCATCTTAGACGATCTCTGGGAAAGGTCGCTAGCTCAAAGCGTCGGGTGCCCAATTCTGTGGAGGGTTGACCCATGCCTCCTTTTGACGATTCAAGGGGGCAGAGATTTCTGGGTTTTGGACTTCTGCCAAGTTGTTGCGGTATATGGAACCGCGTCCCCATTCTGTAGGGGGTGTACCCGTGCCTACTTTTGACGATTCAAGGGGGTGAAGATACTTGGGTCTTGGACTTGGGGCCACGTTGTTGCGGTACATGGAACCGCGTCCAACTTTTCTCTGTAGGGGGTGCACCCCTGAGTCATTTGACGATTCAAGGGGGGGTCCCACGCGGGTCTGGAGTCCAAAGTCCAGGAAGGCGCGGGACTGCAAACGGGACTGAATAGGCATGGTTAGACCCTCGAGTGTTACCTCCTATAAATATAGGGTGGTTCGTTGCACTCGGTGCTCCGATCCATCCACTCACTTCCCCGCCCGGATTCTCTCCCCCACCTCACGCAAGGTGGCCACATCTACGTCGCGAAGTCTACCTGCGTAGTTGGGTCCAACGTCCAGAGAGAAGATGTTGCCGAACTTCACGGCAGCGGCGTAGTCCTCGAGAATCTTGTCCGGAGGGCTGCACAGCGCGTCGTGCTCCGGCAGTGAATAGAACCAGTCCGCGCCGCCTGTATGCTTGGGGAGAATGGGATACGTGAACTCCGCCAGAAGGTACTCTTGGTATTCCTTTTCGCCTTTCTTGTTGTATTCCGACGCGCCGGAGTCACCCAGCGGGCCGGCCTTTCCACGCTCGCGTATGGCCAGTTCACCCGCAGGCTCGCCGTGGTTGAACCCCACAAGGCAGTTGGGTTGGAATTGGTGAACCCAGTCGGCCGTCTCCTTGTGGCCAAGTCCCCCGGTGCCCTGAGCGTGGTCCATCCAGAAAAATGCGATGGGCCCGTACCCCGTCACCAACTCTTTCAACTGGGCCTTCTTTGCTTCGGCGTTGTCGCTTGAGGTCCAGACTTTGTCGCCCCACTTCGGACTCCCCGGCACAAGGCCGTCCTGCGGGACATCTTTGAGCCAGGTCCAATCGCCTTCCGAGAAGTACAGGGCTAGCTTCAGGCCATACTTGTCGCACGACTTCCGCAACTCCGCCAGAACATCCTTCTTCAAAGGGCTGTTGGTCACTTTGAAGTCTGTGGTCTTCGTGTCCCAAAGGCAGAACCCATCGTGATGCTTCGTAAGAAACAGGATGTAGCCCATGCCAGCATCCTTGGCGGTCTGACACCATTGGTCCGTATCGCACCCGGTGGCCTTGAAGAATTCGGGACTCGTCACGCCGCGCGTCCATTCGTATCCGGAGAACGTACTGAACGACCAGCACACGAACATCCCGAAATGGAGGTCGCCGAGTTCCTTGGAGTGCGCGTTGATGTCCGCCGTAGCGTCACTGGCCTGTGCTGCCGCATGCATGGGCGCAAGCAGCATCACTATCGCCGCACTTGCCGCCAGAAAGGTATATCGCTTCATCGTGGATGTTCTCCCCCGGTAGTTGCTTCATCCCATCTTAGTGAGTACTTCTCTGCAATGAGAGACAAGTCATGACTCAAACTTCTTGCACACCTCCGCATACAGCTCTTCCACTTTCTCCGCCTCTTTCGGCACGGTTACGGAAAGCGCCAGCCCTTCCGGGCGCAGTACATCGCAAAGGTCAATCACCTCGCATGCAGGTGCGAAGATCAGCACCGACCTCCCCTTTGCCTGAATCTTCTTGAACATGTCCACCCACGGCAAGGCAGACGGCGTGCCTTCACCGGGCGTGAATTGGATGGCTTGAATATCAGGCATCTCCAGCAGGGCGTCGATGTGCCGGGCCGCGCCGCTGCCGTCGAGGTGAAACACGGCGCGCCCGACGGTTGCGGCTTGGCGCGCGATGTCGGGCAGGCAGACGGCATTGAAGGCATCGGGACCAATGAGGTAGTTGAAGTCGCAGGCGGGCACAACATAGGGCCGGTTGGACCAGAGGCACAGCCAGTGGAATAGCCCCGCGCCTGCCTCCATCGCACGACGGTAGAGTCCTGTGAACGCCTCGTGCCATGCGGGATAGATGGCGTCGATGGTCTCCCGGATGAATTCGGGCTGCATCATGATATCCACACAGAGGTTCTCCGACCCGCGCAGGTTGAGCAGGACATCGGCGGAAGCACCGAGATCGGGCGTGCACACGACGTAGTTGCCGGCGGCATCGGCAGCCACGAGTTCCGTCAAGGTGCGCAGGTGCTTCCACCATGGGTTGGTGTCCCGGAGGACCCAGTCGGGCGCGTTGCTCCACGCGTCGTCAATGAATGCATGCGTCCACGCCGTGTCGGATCCGAATTCGAGGCTCCCCCCCAGCATAGGGCCAAGCAGGACGGGGCCGAAGTCTGCTCGGATGTGCGGAATCGCATCGCCCACGTACCGCGTCTGGGCCACGTCGGCGCGTTTGGCTTCAAGCCACGCGGCGGGGTCATGGAGCAACTCCAGGCGGCGCGTGATGGGGCGGTTCGGATTACCGTTGTACGACGCCATGAAGACGGGCCGGTCTAGGCGCTCATGCGCCCACCATGCCTCGAAGCGTTCGGCAATGCTAGGCAATCCCGGACAGAGCGAAAGGGGTTCCGAGGCGATTCGCTCGAGAGTTCGCGACCATTCGGGCAGTTCGGGTATCGGAGACACGGGAGGAAATGTCAGGGCAGAACTCATGGCTGGGGACTCTCCCTCTTCTAGACGGGAACTTACCTGTAAATGCAAATGCATCTATGAGATACCGGGTATTAATCATGGCACAGAAGTCCGGTGGAAATCGCCTATTTGGCGAGTGCGGATGACCGTTTTGAAGCGCTCCATTTCGGCACGTCAATTTTTCTTTCTGTTTTCCCTTGACTTCCATGCAGGCTTTGTGATACAAGTCCGCAACCTCTGTCTTGGGGATGATTCTCAAGGGGAAAATACACTTAGGTTGAGAGGAGGTGAATAGCATGCATTTGTGCGCGTTGTGCAACGAAGCAATCGAACCTGTCCAGATTCAGTTCGGTGAAGTGAAGAAACTCGCTGGCGAGTATTGGCACCTCGAGTGTTACGCCGAGTATTTCGAGGTAGCCCTGGAGGAAGTATAACCAGGAAACATGACCGGGCTTTACGCCATGTGCGGAATTCAAACAGCCGCCAGGCGTTTTTTTTTGCCCGCGAGAGGAAAGCAGGGATTGGCGCACGGCCAGGTTTGTTTAGAAATTATTGATATTCATATTTTAGAGAAGCGCCATGATAGGGGATTGACGGCCCGAAGTTCCGCTTGAGCCTGTGATTCATGCTATACTCCAAGCTTATAGACAGTCCGGGTACGGGACTAGCCCGTACCTAACGTTGCGACAGAAGGTGAACCATCGCATGTCGGTATCTCATGCCGAATCGAGAAACCGCACCGCGTTTGACTACACATTGCCGTTCGAGCGGCGAATCGCGGAGCTTCACGCGCGTCTGGCGGGGATGACGAACCCCGCGGAGCGTACACGGTTGCTGCGCGAGTTGGACCGCGAGCAGAAGAAGGCGCATGCCAACCTGTCGGCTTGGCAGCGCGTCCAATTGGCTCGCCATCCACTGCGCCCAAAGATGTTGGACTACGCGAAGCGGGTGTTTGAGGATTTTGTCGAACTTCACGGCGACCGGATCTCCGGCGATGACCCCGCCATGGTGGGGGGAATCGCGCGTTTTAAGGGGCGGTCGCTGATTGTGGTCGGCCAGCAAAAGGGCAGTTCCACGGACGAGCGCATCACCCGCAATTACGGGATGGCACATCCGGAAGGCTACCGAAAGGCGCTGCGCCTCTTCGAGATGGCGGAACGATTGAAGCTGCCAATCGTCACTTTTGTAGACACCCCTGCTGCCCACCCCGGCATTGAGGCGGAACGGGGCGGGCAAGGTCCGGCTATCGCGCGGAACCTTCTGGAACTGATGGGGATAAAGACCTCTGTGTTCTGCGTTGTCCTTGGAGAAGGGGGCAGCGGCGGGGCATTGGCTATCGCCATAGGGGACATGATCACGATGTTCGAAAGCGCGATCTATGTCGTCTGCCCGCCGGAACGGTGTGCGGAGATCCTATGGCGCGACGTCGAAAAGAAGGAATTGGCCGCGTCGGTCATGCGCGTCACAGCGAATGACCTTCTGAAATTGGGCGTAATCGACAAGGTTCTGCCCGAACCCGGCGGTGGAGCCCATTGGAATCCGGACGGGGCCGCGGAAGTGTTGTCCAAGGAACTCGAAGTGTTCCTCGAAGGCGTAGATCAAGGCAAGTGGACCCCTCAGCAACGGCGCGAACGGTTTCGGCGCATGGGGGTCTGGAAAGAAGTCAGTTGAATGGAGGCGCTCGAGAAGCGAGGGGATGACGTTTGGCTGCGCGTGCGTGTGCAGCCGAGAGCGTCGCGGAATTCCATTCACGTAGCCGGTGACCGGATTCGGGTCGCCCTCACCGCCCCGCCCGTGGACGGCGAAGCGAACGCGGCGTTGGTTGCATTCGTCGCGAAGACACTGGGGGTAGCGCGCCGCAGCGTGGCGCTTGTCCAGGGAGAAAAGTCCCGCGACAAAGTCGTCAGCATAGCGGAGTTGGAACGAAGCGCCATTGAGGCGAAATTGCGCGACGCAGCCGAATGACGGGGGTCCCTCATACGAGCGGCAGTGTTGCGGTTTGGGTGTCCTGGTAGATTGAACGCGGAAGAGGTACGCATTGTCGTTCAGTTCGACGTTTGCAGGAAGTCCCGGGGTCGCGCTCTATCTTGACCCGCGTCTGAACATTGAAATTGATACCGCGATAGCACTAGGCTGTAGCATGACTCTGAGTAGATTGAGTCAGTATAGCCAAGTCGAATGGGATAGGACGGATGGGCAGGTCGAGTTTCTCTCGTTCCGGGGCCAGACGTTTGCATACTTGGATTCGGGGTTTGCAGCAGCAAGGCCGCCGAACGACAAGAGTAAGACAAGTTTGCTGCCTCACGCTGCACGTGTGGTCGTGGCGTGCGGATTAGCCGACGCTTCCGAATCATTCGGAATCGACGGCGATGTTGTCGCGGTGGTAGACCACGTCAACGTACTGGGAGACAGTCCGTTGATCGGTTTGGGTAATTGCTTTCCGGACATGTCAGACCCGTATCCGAGACGGTTCAGGGAAGCGGCTGCTTGCGTGGCCGCCGAGCGGGGCATGAAGCTTCACGAGGCGATCTGTGTCGCTTGCCCCGATTCGACGCCGCGACCAGCGTGGACGAAAGTCTTGGGAACATGTGTCTTTGGGACTTCGATTGCTCCCGTGGCACTCGCGGCAGCCAAAGATTCCGTCCCTGTTCTGGGGCTGGCATTGCTTAGTCAAGCTCGCGGCAGAAGCGATGCGCGAGAAACAGGAAGAAATGACCTCTATAAGAATTTTGCCGAATTCGGATTTGAATGTGCGGCAAGGCTCTCCCAACAAGTAAATTGAATGAAGTAACAGAAAGCGCAGCCTCAATCGAATTCATAATCGCAGTGGCATTTATACCCTATTTATAAGGAGCACATCATGGGTAACAGAATTATCGCAGTCTTCTTCGTCATCGCGTGCACGGTCATGGGAGCCCTTTGGGCCTACTACATCATCAATGGATTCGAGGCGAACCTACCCAGCGACGGAGTCGAGACGCGCCAGTCCAATCAGCCTGAAAAACCCCTGCCGCAGGGTAGTGCCGCATTCTTGTGGGTTCTGGTGGGCGGCATCAGCGGCGCGGCCAGCGCGGGAGTCGTCCTGTTTGCACTCTCGTTCATAACTCAAGAGATGTTCGAGCGCATGTTCCCGGCTTTTGTGGCCATCGTGCTGGCAATGACGCTTGGATACGCTTTGGCGCGGTATGTGCTCATTTGGTGGGAAACCGACGATAGGACGCTTCAGATCTTTCTTACGTCGACGTTCATGCTCGTGTTTGGATTTGCGGGCATCTCGCTGGGCCTTTCGCGGGCTGCACGTTGGGAGTCCCTGCTGATGCAGGCGGTCCATCACCGGCAATTCGAGGGGGCCAACACGAAGATTGTCGACACGAGCGTGATTATCGACGGACGAATCGCCGACGTATGCAAGACGGGGTTTGTCGAAGGCACCTTGATTATTCCGCGCTTCGTCCTGCGGGAACTCCAAAATATCGCCGATTCCCCGGACGTTCTTCGCCGTATGCGCGGGCGTCGCGGACTCGATATTCTGAAACAACTTCAGCAACCCGATAGCAGAGTGAAGATTGAGGTGGTCGAAGACGATCCACAAGACATCCACGAGGTGGATGGCAAGCTGGTCTCGCTTGCGCGGACGTTTGGGGGCAAGATCCTCACCAACGACCTGAATCTGAACAAAGTCGCGCAGATCGAAGGCGTCGATGTCCTTAATCTCAACGACTTGGCCAACGCGCTGAAACCGGCTGTACTCCCCGACGAGCAAATGCACGTCAAGATCGTGAAGGAAGGCAAGGAAGCGACCCAAGGGGTCGGTTACCTGGACGACGGCACGATGGTCGTCGTCGATGGCGGCAAGGAATACGTGGGCAGGGAAGTCTCCGTCCTCGTGACGAGCGTCCTCCAGACGACGGCAGGGCGCATGATCTTCACCAAACTGCACAGCGTCATCGCCTAGACTAAGGCGTGTGACCATGCCGCGCACGCAGCTCATCGTTCCCGCAGCGGGAATGGGTCTTCGCCTCGGTTGCGATGGCCCCAAGGCTTTGATCGACGTTGCAGGGAAGCCTTTGCTGGTGCGAACACTGGAACGATTTGGTCCTATGGGTCTCTTGGACAGCGCCGTCGTTATCTTGCCTTCCGGTTTTGAGGATGCCTTCGCGTCCGTACTGAGGGGAGCATTTCCGTCAAGTAGCTTTGCCTTTGTTGCGGGCGGCGCGGAACGGCAGATTTCGGTATCGAACGGGCTTGACGCACTCGACCCGGCGACGGATATCGTGGCCATTCATGATGCGGCCCGGCCATTCGTCACGGCTGCATCGGTGGCGGAGTCCATCGAGGCAGCGAGCACCTACGGCGCAGCCACCGTCGCGGTACCCAGCATCGACACGATACTCGTCGGCGATTTGGAATCATTTCTGGTCGACACGCCGGACCGCGCCTGCCTGTGGGCCTGCCAAACCCCACAGACCTTTCGGGCTTCGGTCATTCGGGAAGCGCATGCGGCGGCACGCAAAGCAGATTACCTGGGAACCGACGACGCCACGCTCGTGCAGCGCATGGGGCATAGAGTTAAACTGGTCCGAGGGACGCCCCTCAATTTCAAAGTCACCACGCCCGAAGACTTGGCGTTGGCGTGCTGCGTTGTGGAGAAAGGATTGGCATGATTCGAATCGGAACCGGCTATGACTTGCATCGGCTTGTTGAGGGCCGCCCTTTGATTCTTGGCGGAATTGTCATCCCTTTCGAAAAGGGGCTTTCTGGACATTCCGATGCGGACGTGTTGGCGCATGCCATCACCGACGCCCTGCTGGGCGCTGCCGCATTGGGAAACATCGGCCAGCATTTTCCCGACACCGACCCGAAGTACAAGGACGCCGACAGCCTCAAGCTGCTGCGGGAGGTCGTGGCTATGGTGCGCCGCGAAGGGTACCGGCCCGTGAACGTGGACAGCACCATCGTCGCACAACTCCCCAAGCTTAATCCGCACATCGACCGCATTCGGGCATCGATCGGCACAGCGCTTGGCTTAGACACGCCGTTCGTATCGGTGAAGGCCAAGACCAATGAGCACGTCGGCCCCGAAGGCCGCGGCGAGGCGATCAGCGCCCAGGCCGTGGTTTTGATTCAGTTGGTGTAGGCTTTAGATTCTGTCGAGTCCGTACGAGAACCTCGAGGGGGCCTTTGATTCTCCGAATTCGTGTGCCGGGAGACGACAGGGATTCTGACTCTTTCCGAACGGGGACAAACGTTAATGCTGCAAACTTACCGATATCGAGGACTTGTGCACTGGGCTTCCTACCAGATTCCCTTTGTTCTAGGTCTTCTATTGGCAGTCAAGTGCGTCATCTATTTGTCGGTGCTTGACCCGCGGAACCCGCCATCAGATCTTGTGATGCTCGCGATCATATCGGCGGTGTGCGCTTTCGGGCTTCTCATTCGCGCGGCATTTGGATACGTCAGCTATGGATACGAAGGCGCTTGTTTTACCCTCTACGATAATGAGTTTGTCTGGACGAACGGGGAAGAATTCAAGTACACCCGCTACGAAGCCGTAGTCCGAATAGACAGCAAGTGTAGTAAGCGTTTGGGGCGCAGCCGGGTAAGGATTATTACAAGTGACGACGCATTTCAACTCTCGCCGCTCATCGGAAACGCTGGGGAGCTTGTCCAAGACCTGAAACGCGAATTGGATAGGCGCGGTTTGCAACATTGCTATGACCAAGAAGAGCTACATTCCTTCCTCAAAGATGCGACGATCATCGAGCAGAACTGCGAACGTTTTCGCGAGAACCTCTGGCGATGGATAGCGTTGGCGTTGCTGTGGCCACTGACAGGCTATGTGGTTGCAGTAACTGCTGGGGGCGACACAGCGGACGCCATAGTCGCGGCTGTCATAAGCTTCTTCTTCTCGTTTGTTCCTCAGCATGTCACGGATCGCGATTTCGTCAGACGGATTAGGCGCGAAGCTAATCTGAACGACTTCACGTGTCCGGCTCGGGACAAGAAGTGGGAAAAGCGCACGTTCAGAAGGGCTGTTCTCTCCACGGCTTTGATCTATGCCTGTATATACACTGCGCTGATTTTCGCTGCCCGGACATTTGGTTAGGAACACGTGACGACCTCAACCTCGAATAGAATTCCTTCCGCGCTCGTGGTTTCACGGAAACCAAGAATATGAAAGAACGCCTCGACATCATCGTCTCGCGTGTAGCAGGCGTTACACGGTCGCGCGCGCAGGGCATGATCCTGACCGGCAC
>JBAZRU010000240.1:0-9147 GCA_041662805.1 Candidatus Hydrogenedentales bacterium
TCCCTTCGTAAACCAAGTGCAAGGATTTTTGGGGGATGTCCTGCGCGATTTCCCCCTTGACAGTACCCTCGAATCGCTGTGACAATCACAAACGGTCGCGGACAGTGTCCGGGCTAGCCATGAATTACCGTGGGACTGCGCGATAGGCGTGATCCCGCAGTTGGTACGGCAACGAGGGAGGGGCATCGAATGGCGCGGTATTCGGGCGAATATACCGAGACCTTCACGCTCGCCGTGCCCATCGAGTCCGCCAAAGCCCATTTCAGCGATCTCGAAACCATTGCGACGAACTACGGCGATGTGAAGCAATGGAAGAAGGTCCGAAGCGATACGCTGAAACTCACCCTGGAGCCTCGCACCGAAATCGGCGTGACCTTCAACGGCGAACATTCCTGCAAATGGACCTTCACATCGGACGACGTCTTGGAATGGAAATCCGTCGGCAAAGGGAACATGCGGTCCCAAGGGATCGCCACGTTCACGTCGCTGGGCAAGAAAAAGACGCGCGTCGAGTATACCGAGCGGATGGAATGCGACATGGACGTGAACTTCCTCGTGGCGCGTTTGATAGGCCCCATCGTTTCCCGGCAAATCCGCGACGGCGTCAAAAGCTATCTGGACCGTATGCGCGAGGCCATGCCCCCACAAACAACGCCTCCAAGGCCAACGAATCGATAGGAGAGAATTCACCATGGCAACTCTTCCGTTTGCGCTGCAGCTCTACACGGTTCGCGACCACATGGATACGGATATTCCCGGCACGCTCAAGCGGGTGAAGGAAATCGGGTATGACAACGTCGAACTTGCCGGACTCGGACCGTATACCGCCGAAGAGTACAGCTACTTCCTCGCCGATGCCGGCCTGACGGCGATTAGCGCGCACTTCGGCTTCAATGAAGTCGTTCACGAAACGGCCATGGTCGCGGAGGCGGGAGATGCCCTCGGATTGGCCTTCATCGTGATGCCCTGGCTGGGGGGGGAGCTGTGCCCCGACATGGACGCGTGGGTCGCCAACATTGCCGCCTTGGACCAGTCCGGCGCCAGTCTCCGCGAAATGGGCATCACGCTCTGTTACCACAATCACGCCCACGAGTTCGAACGCATCAACGGCAAATGCATCTTCGATCAGATCTTCGATACGGCCTCGCCCGAGAACCTCTCCGCTGAACTTGATACCTACTGGGCAAAATTCGGCGGGGCGGATCCCGTCTCCACCATCAAGAAGTACACCGGCAGATGCCCCCTCATTCACGTCAAAGACATGGAAGCGGAAGAGCCGCGTTCCTTCACGGAGTTGGGGCGCGGTATCATGGATTGGAAGAGCATCTTCGCAGCCGCCCGCCATGCGGACGTGCGCTGGTATATCGTGGAACAGGACGTGTGCAAAGGCGACTCGCTCGAGAGTGCTCGTATCGGCGCCGAATTCATGCGCCATCAGTAGGCGTATGACAATGGATGAGGGCTAGTGCCATGGCCTCCACTCATGATGGTCCCAGTTCGCCGCTCTTTCGCGCCATTCCATTCAAGGGCAACGCCGCGTTTGCCCGGCTTCAGGAGGCGGGCGGTTCCTCCGCCATGCAGGATGCCGCGGCGCTCGCGCCTGCAGGTTCGTGCACGTGCTGGGGTATCCCCTTTGAAGTAAAGAAACCGCTCTTCGTGAAGGAAGAACCCGTTTCCGTCGAATTGGGAATCTCGCGCGCGACGTGGCTCGTCTTCATGCACGCAACGGACGTCGAGGCCCCGGAATACAACGAGCACGGTTTCATCTCGCCCACGCGCGGAATTGGCCGCTTGGCCGAACACGTGGCCGACTACGTCCTCGAATACCGAGACGGCACGGAGGCCCGCCAGTCCATTCTCCGCAGGCATCACATCGGCATGTTCTCGCGCATATGGGGCGAGAACTGTTTCCAGTGCGTCGCCTCCGAGAAGCCCTCGTCTATTCCCCCCGTGCACGAGCAAGTCATTCCGCCGCCGCGCGGCGCGACCGAAGGGTACTACGGGGGTAGCCAGACGCGCGTGCGCCAGCCCGATATTCTGCCGTGGGTCAGTTGGCTCTGGGCGTGGGAGAATCCTTTTCCCGAGAAGCGCATCGTGGGGTTGCGCGTCGAGCCAAAAGGATGGGGGATGCTCCTCTCCGGGATTGCCGCGGGTACCGTCTCCTCTATTCCTATCCGTTGGGAAGCGCGCAGGAAGGCCATTCTCACCCTCCCCAAGAGGGTGGCATTCGACCGCAATCTGGACGAGCATGGGCTCTACAAGCAGATTCAGCTCGATCTGGGCCAAGTTATTTCGGCGGCCCCTCGAACCGTCTATCCCAACGCCGCATGGTCGGACACCTACAACAATCAGCTTCCCGAGGTGTCGGAGCGGGAGGTCGTCGTCGAATACGCGTGCCACCGCGATGCGCGCTTCCATGTCGCGGGCAAAACAGTCACCGCCGCCGATCTGGAAAGAGGTTCGAAAGCGGGCCCGCTGACGCCGATCGCGCCTGCCACGCGCCGCGTTGCCCTGCGCGTTGTGGACAAAGCCACCAGCCGGCCCGTGCCGGTGAAGCTCCACCTACACGGCGAGGCCGGCGAATACCTCGCCCCGCTCGACCGCCACCGCCTCATCAATTACGGGTGGATCGAGGACTACGCGCCGGAGTTTCTCAATCAGCAGAAGCACGCCTGCGCGTATATCGCGGGAGAGACCGTCGTCGACTTGCCCATCGGCAACGTCTACATCGAGGTCAGCAAAGGCTTCGAGATTCGCCCCGTCCGGCGCATCTATCGCATCACGCAGGCCACCGAATGCATCACGCTCGAAATCGAAAAGGTCTTGCCGTGGCGCGAACGCGGCTGGATCACCGCGGACACGCACGTCCACTTTCTCTCCCCGCAGACGGCCATGCTCGAAGGAAGCGCCGAAGGCGTCAACGTCGTCAATCTGCTCGCAAGCCAATGGGGCGAATTGATGACCAACGTCGGCGACTTCGATGGCAAAACCACCTTTGGCTCGAAAGAAGCCGGTGGCGACGGCGAATGGCTTGTCCGGGTCGGCACCGAGAATCGCCAGCACGTCCTTGGCCATATTTCGCTGCTCGGGTATCGCGGCAATCTCATTGCGCCGTTGTGCGTGGGCGGCCCCGACGAATCGGCGCTGGGCGATCCCGTAGGCATACTCCTTGCCGAGTGGGCGCGCCAGTGCAAATCGCAGGGTGGCCTCGTAGTCATGCCACATTTCCCCAACCCGCGGTGTGAGAACGCCGCCAACCTTATCAGCGGCGACGTAGACGCCGTCGAGATGACCTCGTGGGGGAACCTCTACGGAGGCATCGATCCGTATTCGCTATCGGATTGGTACCGCTACCTCAACTGCGGATACTTCCACGCCGCCGTCGGCGGCACGGACAAGATGACCGCCGCCACGGCCGTCGGCGCGATCCGCACCTATGCCCAGATCGAACCGGGTTGCACGTTCACCTACGAGGCATGGATGGACGCCGTGCGAAAAGGCCGCACCTTCGTGACCTACGGCCCCTTGCTCGAATTCTCCGTGGAGGGTCAGCCTTCCGGTTCCTGGGTCTCGATGAAAAGCGGCGGCGGCGCCGTAGACATCGAATGGCGCGCCGCGAGCGTGACCGTTCCGATGACGCGGATCGACCTCGTCATCAACGGCGAAATCCGCGAGAGCCGGAGCGTGGGCCCACACGAGGCCGAAGGCCACTGCTCACTCTCCATCGAGAGAAGTTCCTGGGTGGCCTTGCTCGTTCGCGGCAACTACCCGGACAAGCCTGAAATCATCGCCGCGCACACTTCCCCTGTGATGATTCCGGTGGAAGGGTCCGCATTCTTCGCCGCCGCGGACGCGTTGACGATCCTCGAACAGATCGAAGGCGCGATGGCCTATCTCGACACGATCGGCACGCGCACGGACACCGACCGCCATAAGCGCATGTGGATGACGCTCACGGCCGCGCACCGGCGTTTGCACAACGAGTTGCACAACCAGGGGCATTTCCATCGCCACACGCATCCGCACGAGCATCCCGAACATCACGAGTGACGTCGCGCGGCGGTAGCGGAAGGTGGGGGCTACTTCGGCCCGATTCGCAATCCCGGCGTCGTCACCGGCACGCTGTATAGACCCGTGCGCGCGGTGATGTACAGCGTTTTCAGATCGGGGCCGCCAAACGCGCAGTTCGCGGGAACCTGCGGCGTCGCCACCGTATGCACCAGCTTGCCCTCCGGCGTGAGCACGCGGACCCCGTCCTGCGCCGTGCACCACACGTAGCCTTTCGTGTCGATGGCCATGCCATCGGGACCCGGCAACTCGCAGAAAACGCGGTTGTTGCTCAGCGATCCGTCCTCGGCCACGTCGAAGGCGCGTATGTGGTTGCCCTCCGTGTCGGCCACGTACAAGGTCTTCCCGTCCGGCGACAACCCGATTCCGTTGGGCTTGATGAAATCGTCCTGCGCGAGTTTGACCGTGCCGTCTTTGAGAACGGCGAATACCGCCTGAAACGTCAGTTCCCTTTTGTCCGGGCTAACGCCATACGGCGGATCCGTGAAGAAAATAACGCCGTCGGCGCGCACCACGACATCGTTCGGCGAATTGAGTTTCTTGCCCTCGTGCGTTTCCGCGAGTACGACGATGCTTCCGTCTTTCTCCGTGCGCGTCACGCGCCGGTTCCCGCCCTCGCACGCAATCAAACGCCCCTCGCCATCCAGGGTCAGTCCGTTCGATTCCCCGCTCGGCTGACGGAACACGGTCTTGTCGATCTTGCAGATCGCATTGGCGGGGATGTCGCTGAAGATCAGTTCGTTGCCCGGTAACCACAACGGCCCCTCGATAAACTTGAACCCCTCGGCCACCAACTTCACCGGACCCGCGACATACGCGTCGCCCGCGCCCAACACACTCATCAAGACCAACGTCGTTGCAACCATGATGTGTCCCCTCGTTTTGTCACGCCAGTGTCGCATGCCCCGCCCCACCAGTCAACGGGCGGCGGCGGTGGGGAGGGACTCACTTCCTATTCCGGAGGCGTCTTTGGAAACCAGTGCAACCTCTCCGCTTCCTGCGCGTAGGGCAGCTCCGGGCATCGGCGGACCATCGCTTTGTAGAAGCGGTCGGCGGCTTTGGGGTTGCGGCCTTTGATCAATGCGCCGCCTTCGTACAGGGTTTGGAGCGTATACATGTCGTTGTCGGGCAGAGATTGCGCTGCTTGCCAATAAAGGTCCGCGGCGATGTACCGATAGTGGTATCGATAATTGTATTTGGGCGCGCTCTTCCAAACCCGGCGCACTTCGTCGTTGCTTGCCTCAAGCACTTTCAACAGAGCCTGGGGTAGAGATTTGAAGACTTCCTTCGAGGCCTCTCTCAAGGACAACGGTCTCTTTGGTTTCTCCTTCATCCAGGAAAGGGCGGGCGTCTTGACGGAATCGAAAGCGCGGAAGAAGGTGGGACCCGTCAACTCGAACCCCTCCCCTGCGTACTCCCAATCCGGCTCAAGTTCCGTCCTCATGAGGTTTCCGTCTTGAATATACTGCGCTGCGGCGATTAGGTTCTTTGCCCGCTCGGGGTCAGGTTCTTTTGCTCGGCTCTTCGCCCAGTTCGTCAAGGGTAGTTCATACAGAAAATTGCCCCAGCGGACAGGGCCTTTCTCCGCCGCCGCTCTCAACATTGTAACAAGGGCCCCCAATTGCGCTTCATCAGCTTCGGATAGATACTTCCGCGCTGCATCCCACTGGCCGGCCCGAATCATGCGGCGGGCCAGGATCGCCTTTAGATAGGTAATTCGTGTGAATCCGTCTTCGTAATGTCGAGCGACCGTTTCATGGAGCGTAGGATCATTGGCATGGACATCTACATATTGGCGGAGTTCCGAGATAGTCAACACACGTTCGGCAATATAGGCGGCATCCTGGGAGTAGTGTGACTTTGCGAATAGGTCCAGTGCTTTCACGTATTCGCTCCGTCCGAGCAGCAAGACGCCCAAGTCCGCTTTCACATCGCTTGACGGAGAAGTCGGCCCTTGGATATCGCAGTCGTCAAGGAAGTGGGCTTCATGGTTGCATGGCGTGGAGGGGAGTTCTCGCGGAGAACCCTGGGGCCATTGGTCCGCTTGGGGGAACGCATCAACGATTGTGTGCAACAGTTTGATGGCCTGGTCGATACTGCCTGCACGCAGAAGTAGCTTTGACTGGACCCATTTCGCGTACGGGGAGTCGGGAGCGGCGGCATCTACCCAGCGTTGCGCGTTTTCGATGTCCCCGGCGTTGTAGGCCGCCCATGCGAGACGGTCGGCCTCGGGATAGGGTTTCTTCACCCCCGCCTCCCGCAACGCTTCGCTCCATCGCTCGGTAACAACGGTCGGACTCGGCTCGGAAATCAGGTACGCAGCAACGAGTCTTCGGCACAGGGGATCTTTCGCGGCATTCGCGTCGATGTGCTCGGCATGGCTCGCCGCCCAACATGCCGATTGCAGCGATTCCCCCCACAATTCCCGGTCCGATTCGTCGGAGTTCTTCAAGAGATAGGCGTAGTGCTGGATTGCCGCCGCGTGCATCCCCGCTTGCATTTCGGCCTGCGCCTGAAAGCCGAAGCTGTCATTGGCGAGTAGAAGCGTGTCGTGGAAACCGGCGTCCGCAAACTCCCGGACCTTGGCATAGTAGGGGATAGCGGCAGCGGGGTCGGACTTCTGAAGCGCCTTGGCAATCATGTACGCGGCCCAGGTCGAACGATATTGACGTTCCTCTGCAGGAAGGTCGAGCAGCGTACGCCACTCGCGTATCGCGGATTCCATGTCGCCCTGGTGGTAGGCGCGCGCGCCTTGGCAATACAAGGCGAACTCCTCGGGGAGAACTTGAAACACCAAGGCGTCGGAGAAGAACTCGATCATGTTGGGCGCTTTCGACGATTCTCCTGTCACGTCCGTCTCTCTTCCTGGCTGGCCATCGGCCGGGGATAGGGTCCGCGCGTTCTTGCCGATTCCAACACGAGGCCGACGCTTGAGCGACATGCGAAAGGCGCGGTATTGAGGTTCCGGTATCCCCCCTTGCGCCCTGGCCGCGAGCGCTTGGTAGAGGTCCTCCTCGTCGGCCTCAAGCGTGGTTTCCCAATGCGAAACAGTTGCCTGGCCGTAGGCCACGAATTGCCTCTGGGGGACATACTGCTTCTCCATCGAGAGGTCCACCTCCAGTATCCGGCCGGCTTCTCTCCGGAACGATGCATCAGGCATGGTCAAGATTCGCCATTCGAATCCGTCGCCGAGGTAGGTAATAGGGAAATACGGAACGCACGCAAAGGCCGCTCCTATGCTCCCCAAAAGAAACAGAATCCCCCCGCGAACCTGCAACGGCGATTTCATCTCAGCCTCCCCGAAAGTTGCGCGCAGGGAAATCGCTTCGGAGAAGACGCAATAGAGGACGTTCGCGACACAGAAGAATCCGGGCGGTGCCGCCCCTACTTGATAATCTCCACCCGCGTCACGCGGATCGGATTCTCCGGCGGCGGGTCGGCAATGGTGAGGCGGAGCCAGGCGGCTTGGATCGGGACGCCGGTCTTGGGCGCGGGACCGGAGAGGACCATCTTGGGGGAACGGCTGTCCTTGGTGGCCTTGAAGCCCCGCATGGAATCGTGGGCGGCGAGTTCGCCGCCGTCCCATTCGAGGTCGATGCGAAGTTGTTCGAGGACGTTGGCCTCGCCGATGTTGGAGATCCAGATTTCGTAGAGGCCAGGGTTGGGCGTCTTCACTTCCACGGCGAATTCCACTTCGGGTTCGTCGCCCGACATAACGGCCTCAAGCGTGGACCATGTCCAGTTGAGTTCATCGGACGCAACGGGCATGCGGAACCAGGTGATGCCGAGGCATTCGCGCGGAGGCGCTTCCCGGAGCAAGTGCACCACCTCGGCGATTTCGTTCGGGTCTGACATCACCGTGCGCACTTGGAAACCGGGGCTCCACGCGGGCGAGGGGGCCTCTGCGGACAAGGCGGCGAACTTCCCCGAGGCGTCGAAGGCGACGCGGTAGCCGTAGGTGGGCAGCGCGACGTAGAACGGCACGCCTTCAAGCGATGCGCGGCGCAGGTAACCGGGAATCTTCGCGGTGTTGCAGATGACGATTGGCGCATCGACCGTGGTCGGTTTCTCGAGCGAATGAACTTGGAGCACGTAATACGACAAATCGCGCACGAGCTTGGAGAATTGCCAGCTCTTCAGCCACGTCGGCAGGACCGTGATAGACATTTCGAGCTGGGGCAGCTCCGCGCGCAACCGCTCCAGCAACTGCCGGTACTCCGGCAATTTCGACGTGGGGCTGTCGTAGTCGAATTGGACCCCCGTCAATCGGACGCCCGCTTCTTTGGCCTCGGTGCTGGCCGCCTTCAGAATCCCCGCCAGATAGGCGCTGCTCCGGTCCAACGATTCATCCGTCAGGAAATCGCCCAAGGCCGCGCTTGCCCGCAGCACAACGGTCGTGGGCACCTGCCCTTTCGCAAGAGACGGCCAATCGGGCTGCGCCGAGTAGTACGTCAGTGCCCCGTTCTTCGCACCGACCTCCCCGATCAGCACCATGAACTCGTGGGCCGACGGAGAAGCCTGCTCCACCGCCTTTTTCACGGAGTCGTTCCACGAAAGCTGCCACACGTAGAACGCCGTGTTGAGCGGCCGCGGCGGAGGCGCCTCCGGACTGAACAGGAGCACCGCCAGTCCGACAATGAAGGCGGCGGCTCCAATGATCATGCGAATGAGGCGAATGCGCTTGGTGCGGGTCATGGGCGTGTCTTGTTCCGTGCTGCTTACTTAGGACGGTACTTCCGTCGCATGAGTCACCCGCAGTATAGACGGAGCAAGGGGGCGAGTCCAAACGGCGCGGCCCGAAGGGACCCAAGGGCAAGGAGTCCCGGCAAGCGCTGAGCAGCCACACGCCCCATAGGACTTTCGGTCCTTTTTGGTCCCTAAAGTCCTCTTGGTCCTTTTGGTCCCTTAGGTCCTTGAAGTCCTATGGGATATCCAACAGCCTGGATCCCAAAACACCCTACTTCACACACCGTTCCGCATAAAGTTTATAGACAAAGCGCAAAATTATTATCATTATTAGCACCATGTCGTGATTAAGTTCACGATTGGCTTGATTTGCGCGTTCTTCTTTGATAAACT
>JBAZRU010000241.1:0-9141 GCA_041662805.1 Candidatus Hydrogenedentales bacterium
CGAGGCCTCCCCCCTCGCACTCCAACGAGGAAAGCCCACCCCGTTTCTTTGCCACATGGGGTTTGCGTGTGTATCGACGCCCATGTTTACCGAGGAAGGACGCGCCTTCGTCCTCACGTTCGGGCCGTTCTGCCCCGCCGAAGCCCCGCAGACCTTGGTGGATGATGCCCTTGCGGGCTTGGCCGAGTTGGGCCACCGCGCGATGCCCATGTTCCCCGTGCCCCTGACCGACATCCCCGTGGCGCAGGCCGAGGCCGTGCCGGCGCTTGCCCAATGGACAGTTGAAACGCTTGAAATGCTCTGGGACTCCGCGCGGGAGGCCGCACCTGCCGAAGAGAGCGACCCCGCACCTGTCATGGCCGCTTCGCGGCGGACTGCCCGCCGGACGCGAGGCCGAGCGCTGAATACGTCACCGTATCGCGGCGCGGAGATTGCCGCGGCATTGGCCGCGGGCGACCAGACTCTGGCGCGGGCCTTGGTGCGCGCGGCACTGGCCGAAGTGCCCTCGTCTGGAGATGCGGCGCTGCTTGCGCGGCGGGCGCGGCTGCTTGGATTGATCGGCGCCACGCTCGAATCGGCGGAGAAGGCGCGACTCAACACGGCGGAGAGTTGGGACGAATTCCCCGCCTTTGTAACGGAGGTGGTCCAGGCACGAACGGACACGGACCTCGTGACTTCCGCGATGGCCCTCTTGGGTATCATCCTGCGACGTTCGCGCCACGTGACCGCGGACGGTGTGCTCGACGAGCTGAACCGGATCGTCGGCGCGAGGTTGCCCGACCAAGTGACGTTGAACGAGGTGGCCGAACGATTGGGGCGGCACCCCACCGCGATCACGCATCAACTTCAACGGAAGTTTGGGCTGTCCTACTCGCAGTACGTTGGACGGCTCCGAATCGACCTCGCAAAAGAACTGCTGCGCCGGACACGGCTCGGCGTGGGAGATGTGGCAGCGCGTGTGGGCATCCGCGACGCAAGCAACTTCAGCAAGTTGTTTCGCAAATTCGAAGGCGTTTCGCCGCAACAGTACCGCGAGACTATCAGGCGCAGGCGATGACTAAATCGAGCAAACACGGCTTCGCAAAACGCCTGCGCCAGTGGTGGCTCAGGTTTCGGTGTCCCACCGAATTCCTATGCGACAATTGCCTCTACGATCACCCGTCCGCGTGCAAATGGCCCCAACGCCCAAACGCAGTCAAGTGCCCGGACTACAAGCCGAAGTAGTCGCGGAGCAACTCATGACTTCGTCTCCGCTTCCAAGGCGGCCCGAATGCAGTCTCTCAGCACCGTCAATACATACGGCTTCTGAACAAATCCGTCGATTTCTTCTCCTGCGAAGCGCCCAGCGACTTCGTGCTCGGTGTAGCCACTCGAGATGACGATCCGGATTCCCGGGGCGATTGACCGCAACTCGTGAAAGGCCTCTTCCCCCCCCATGATCGGCATCGTCAGATCCAGTAGCACAAGGTCGAGGAACTCCTTGCGCTCACGAAAGCTCTCAACTGCCTCGCGTCCGTCTCCCGCTGTAATGACTTCGAACCCCAACTTTTCCAACATCCGCTTCCCCAAGGCGCGTATCTGAGGTTCGTCATCGACTAGCAGAATGCGACCGTGTCCCCGCCAATCGTTGCTCTCGGATTGCGTCGAAGCGACGGCGGCTGTGGGGGAGAGAAGCAATGCGGGAAACAGAACTTTGAACGTCGTGCCCCGTCCCGGTTCGCTGTAGATCCGGATTGCCCCCTTGTGTCCGCGAACGATCCCCAGCACGGCGGCCATTCCGAGGCCCCGGCCTGTGAACTTGGTTGTGAAGAAGGGTTCAAAAATTCGCTGCATAGTCTCCTGGTCCATGCCGCAACCCGTATCCGACACGTCGATATAGACGTAAGTTCCTTCTTCGGGAATCCCCTCAAAAGACATTTCTTGAAGGTACTCTTGTGTGCACTCCATTGCACCGGTCGAGACGGTAATCACGCCACTCTCGTCGCCGATGGCTTCCGAAGCATTGGTGATCAAGTTCATGACTATCTGGCGAATCTGAGACGGGTCTCCTTCCAACGGGGGGAGATCCTTTCCCAGGTCCAGATTCAGGATTGCCTTTTTGCCGATGGAGGCATTGAGCAGATGCGCCATCTCCTCAATGAGTTCATTCACGCGGATGGACTCTAGAACAAACTTGCCCTTGCCCGCATACGCCAGCATTTGCCGGCAGAGGTCCGCGGCTTGGCACGCGGCTTTCTCAATCTCAGCCAAGCTCTCGCGTGCAGGCGACATGGGGGGAAGTTCATTGAGCGCAAGGTCGGCGTTGCCAAGCACAAGCAGGAGCAGATTGTTGAAATCATGCGCAATCCCGCCGGCCAACACTCCCAAACTCTCGAGCTTCTGTACGTGTTGCATCCGGCGATCCATTTCCCTGCGCTCTTCTTCCGAGCGCTTCCGTTCCGTCACGTCGCGGATGACGCCTTGGATTTCACGCGCGATGTTGTCGCCTCCGCGAAACGGAGCGGACCGCAGTTCCCCGAAGAACACGGAGCCGTCTCTTCGACGCAGCGCGATCTCCTGAACGAATGATCCCTCGCCGATTCCCCCTTCGAAGCGCCGCACTAAATTGGCGTCGACTTGACGTGCCGTCTCCTCCGGAACGAGCGCACGATAGTATTGACCGACAAGCTCGGAAGGGGAATAGCCGAGCATGGCCTCACTTGCGGCATTAATGAAAGTGATTCGCCCCGTGAGGTCCACGCGCACGATTATGTCGTGCGTTTGCTCTACGAGACCGCGGTACCGTTCTTCGCTCTCGTGCAGCGCCGCTTCCGTCCGCTTGCGCTCGGAGATGTCTCTGGCGATGCCAAGAACAACGGTTTCGCCGTGCAGCGGAACGGGATGAGCGCAGACCTCCACGGCGACGAGCGAGCCATCCTTGCGCACAAGATTGAACTCGTTCGGTCCTGCGTCGTTGCCCTTTCTGTTTTCCGCCATGGCGGTCAGGGCTCTGGAAAGCGATTCAGGATCCACAAGCTCCAATTCCAGGTAGCTCTTTCCAATCAATTCCTCCCTGCGATATCCGATTAGCTTCTCGCTTGCGTGGTTCCCATTGAGAAAGACCCCGTCTAGATTGGACAAGAAGTATCCATCCGGGGCATGCTCGAACGTCAAACGGAACCGCTCCTCGCTTTCTTGCAGTTGCCGCTCCTCCCGAACAAGACGAACCACCGAGTTTCGCAAGTACACAAGGATGAAGCAGAACGAGCCGGCCAATACGAGGGCGCCCCCATTGGCAATCACACCATCCGCCAGTTGCGTGAGCTGAAAGGGCTCCAGGCCCGCAAATTGCCCGGCGCTGGGGAAGGAGCGCAGGATGCTTCGCGCGAGCACGAGCGCACAGCCCAGGAGCATCAACACCAGGAGGTACCGGGCTCGCAATAACGGGAGGCACACACAGACGTAGTAGACGACGATAACGCAGAGGCACAAGTCGCAGACTGTGGTGATATTCACCACCATGGAGTACGGCAAATAGCCGAACACGTTCAGCACATCGACCAATGCTCGCATCAACCAGAGCAAAGACATCGCGACAACTAGACGGAGCGCCACCTTGTTCAGTGGCTGGTCTGAAATGCTGGTACTCGCCAATCCCATACGTACCCCCACGTGTACTCTAGAGCTCCTACTTGGAAACAAGGTGCTCCTCATCGAGAGAG
Organism: Candidatus Hydrogenedentales bacterium; assembly: GCA_041662805.1. Lineage (GTDB taxonomy): Bacteria > Hydrogenedentota > Hydrogenedentia > Hydrogenedentales > SLHB01 > JAIBAQ01. The sequence continues at coordinate 3,702 of JBAZRU010000241.1, forward strand.
CCTGTCTCCCTCCCCCGATTCTGTGCTTTCCAGGAGATCGGCTCGTCAGTATGTGTACAGGACCCTATAGACCTCGACCGCGATGACGACAAACCAAACCACGATGCACACACTCGCCGCAGCCGCGGCAACATCCTTTATGGCGCCAATCTTCTCGTCGTACCCCGTCTCGAAATAGTCGCAAATTGCTTCAATGGCGGTATTGAACAGCTCGGCCATCAGCATCACGCTCGTAGCCACGAGTATCAACAGGACATCAACCGAGCCGGCATAGTACATGGCAAGCGCCAGAGTCACCACAGACACAACTACTTTATATGCCACGCTGAAGTCGGTGACAACAGCAAACCAGAAACCGTTAGCGGCACACCTAATCTTGTGAAGCGGATTGTATTGGAGATTCTGATCCTTGGCTAGAAGTCTATTGGGCATGAATGTGCTCCTTGCACCGTGCATCGATATCGCAACCAGGGAGATTATGCGTGCGCGGCTGGAGAAAGTGCATCACGAATCTTTTTCAACAGGTCATTCGGCTTATAGGGTTTCTGGATAAGCTGCATTCCTGCTGGAAGGACAAAATCGGAGTGAATGGCATTCTCGGCATAGCCGCTGGCAAACAGCGCAGGAATAGCCGGCGACAATTCGCGGATGCGTCTGCAGGCTTCTCCTCCGCTCATGACGGGCATGACAACGTCCAAGAGCAGCAGGTCAATGGAATCCGGAGTCTCGCGGAATTTGGCGATAGCCTCCGCTCCATTGCAGGCGGCAACAACGGTGTATCCCGCTTCACTCAGAATTCGCGTAGCAAGCTTGCGAACGCCGTCATCGTCCTCGACCAGCAGTATCGTCTCCGTACCTCCGTACATCGGCGTCTCAACACTTGTCGCCGGCGATTCGACGCACTGTTCGACGGTGGGTAGATAGATGTAGAACACCGTCCCCTTGCCCGGTTCGCTTTCAACGCGAATGGCGCCGGAATGCTGGCACACGATTCCGTATACCGTCGCCAGTCCAAGTCCCGTGCCCTTGTCCACGCCTTTGGTGGAAAAGAAGGGCTCAAATATTCGATCCAGCGTGTCGCCGTCCATCCCGCAGCCGGTGTCTCCGACCGTCAATAGGACGTAGTTACCCGGCGAGATTCCCGGGCTTGTTGCACAGAATTCTTCGTCGAGTACTGCATGTTCGGTTTCGATCGTCAGGCATCCGCCTGGACCCATTGCATCACGCGCGTTGACACAGAGGTTCATGAGCACCTGCTCCATCATGCCCCGGTCGGCGTGAATCGCGCCCGCGGAGTGTCCCGGTGTGAATTCCAGACGAATATGCTCCCCGATAACGCGCGTGAGCATTTTGAGGAAACTCGCGATTACTTCATTGACATCGAGGTGCTCGGGGCGCAATATCTGCCTTCTACTGAATGTGAGCAGTTGGCTGACCAGATTCTTGGCCCGGTTTCCCGCTTTGGCTATTTCGAGCAGGTCCTTGCGTTGCGGGTGCTCTTTCCCAAGCTCACTCGCAATAAGCTGGACATAGCCGAGCATGACTTGGAGAAGGTTATTGAAGTCGTGCGCTACACCGCCCGCGAGCTGGCCAATCGCCTCAAGTTTTTGCGACTGGCGCAACTTCTCTTCCAGTTGCGCTCGCTCTGCTTCGGCGCGCTTGCGCTCCGTGATCTCCCGCAGGAAGACGACGATCTGGCCACCGGCCAAGGTGCGGTATTTGGCGCTGATTTCGACGTCGTACTCATGTCCGTCTTTGTGGCGGTGACGCAACTCAAACCGGTCTTCGCCCTCCGTCATGAGCCGCTCCAAGCGCGCACGCGTTTCGGTTCCACTCTCTTCGGCTTCAAGATCGAAGATCTTCATGGTCAGCAGTTCATCTTGGGTGTAACCGCTCATCCGGCAATAGGCGTCATTGACCAATAGCAAGCGGCCCTTCATGTCCGCTAACCAGAATCCGTCCATTGCCGTTTGGATGATCGTCCGATGCTGCTCCTCGGTCTCGCGCAAGGCATTCTCCGCGTTCTTTCGTTCGGTAACGTCCCTGTCCATTCCCCTGTAGCCGATCCAACGCCCTTCTTGATCCCGCACCGGTACGCCGCTGGATTCTAGAACGACCATTTGGCCGTCTTTGTGGCGACAGGTGTTTTCCAGACCGAAGAATGGTCTTTGAGCCGAGACAATTTGTTCGAATGCGCTTTCGACCCCAATCGCTTCGTCTTCCGGCATAAACTCGAAAGGAGTGTGGTTCAGTAGAACTTTCGGATCGTATCCGAGAATGTCGATAACGCGCGGACTTACATAGGTATACCTTCCGCGTTCGTCGACTTCCCAGATCCAGTCGGAAGAGGTCTCCACCAGGGATCGATACTTCTCTTCGCTTTCGCGCAAGCGCTCCTCTTCCCGCGTTAGTCTAACCACCGTGTTGCGCAAGGACACAAGAATGTAGCAAAACGCCCCCACCAGTATCAGAGCCCCTCCATTTGCAATCGCGCCTTCCATCAGTCTCGTCAGTTGAAGCGACACCGGCCCCAGCGTTCCATTCGCCTCAGAAAGAGATCGCAGAACGCCTCGCGTCACGACGAGCATGCACCCCAACGCCATCAGGACAAGCAAGTACCGCGCGCGTAGCAGCGGGAAACAGATGTAGACGTGATATGCGATGAGTAAGCAAAGGCCCACGTTGCAGAAGGTGGTTACGTCCACGACGGTCGAACGAGGAAGATAGCCGAGTATGCTTAGCGTGCTCGCCGCGGCCCGGAGCAGCCACAGGAGTGAAATCAAGACGATGATACGGGCGGCTAATGTCTTCATGGGCGGATCCGGAACATGCTTGCCGGCAACGCTCATGCCTGCACTCTTTGTTGCCCAGCCCCAATCGCGGAATCCACTCCGGGCATGCCTAATTCCACAAAGGCCGTTAACGTGGGTTTCTCGCAAGCGCGAAGAGGTGCTTGGCGCCATACGTGGTTGCCGGCCGGCTCACCGTTGGATATGCGCTTGCCGAAAGCAATTCCTAGACCTTCCGCCGAAGCTACTCCCCCGTGTGAAAGCAGAAGTGCTACACGAATGCGCATGGCACCCCACCATACCCTCGGGAGTCCACATGCCGCAGAGGATGGCTGGCAGCGCAAGCACCAAGTGGAAGAGCTTGATCGAGCTCCTGGACAACCGGGAGAACCCCCTCGGCAGGGTGTGACTCTGAAGAAACAACTACTCCAAACAGCAAGACCCGCCCCCCCATGCGTTCATCGCTCGGGTTCCATTTCAACAGCTTTCAAGGCTGTTGTCAAGGAAAAGTCGCTTGTGATGCGGTGGATTCGGGAATTTAATTCAAATAAATCAGTATTAATGACAAAAATGTTCGAGGCTGATAGCGCTGGGGGGCAGAACTCAGTGGAAAAAGCCGAAGCAGTTATTGTCCGGCGACTAATGCAGCTATGCGATCGAAGATGCGTTCGGCGAGTTCGGTCTTGGTTATCACGGGGAGGTCTTCGGCAGCGCCATCCCGCGCGATGAGGATGGCTTTGGACGTCTCCTTGCCGAAACCTGACTCTTCGGTGTTGACCTCGTTGGCAACGATGAGATCGAGTCCCTTCTTCTGAAGTTTCGCCTGGGCGTTCGCGAGCAGATCATTTGTCTCGGCGGCGAACCCGACCAGTACCTGACCGGGATGCCGAACCGCGTTGACAAGTCCCAGCACGTCGGGATTCTCGACGAGCGTGAGTTCAAGGTTCTTGCCGCTCTTTTTGCGCTTGCTGTTGGCCGGCTTGTCGACTCGGTAGTCGGCGACGGCAGCAGCGCCAACAAACACATCGCAATCCTGCGTTAAGTTCACGACGGCTTCGGCCATCTCCAGGGCGGTCTTCACGGGCAGCGTAAGTGCCGCATGGGGCATAGTGACGGTCGCGGGCCCGCATATGATGGTGACGTCAGCGCCGCGAGCCAGGGCCTCAAGCGCAAGGGCGCGTCCCATCTTCCCAGACGAGTAATTGCCGACGAAGCGGACGGGATCGATCGGCTCGTGCGTGGCGCCGCTTGTGATAAGCACACGTTTGCCCACCAAATCGCGCTTCTCGGATAGGAGCACCGCGCATGCCTCGAGTATCGCCTGTGGTTCGATGAGGCGTCCCGGCCCTACGGTGCCGCAGGCAAGCCTGCCCGAATCGGGCCCGACGAAATGACAGCCGCGCCGGCGAAGCTTCACGATATTCTCTTGCGTTGCAGGATGGACGTACATATTGGAGTTCATCGCCGGCGCGAACAAGACGGGGGCTTTTGTCGCAAGCAAGGTTGTCGAAAGCCAGTCGTCCGCGATGCCGTTGGCTGCCTTTGCAATGATGTTTGCAGTGGCTGGCGCGATGAGGAACAGGTCCGCGCGGGTGGCGACTGCGATGTGCTCGATCTCCGGATTCTGCATCGGCTCGAACATCTGCGTGATAGCGCGCCGACCCGTGATGGCTTCGAGCGAGGCTGGGCCGATCAATTCCGCGGCGGACCGGGTGAGGACGGGCGTTACCTTGCACCCCCACTCCACTAGACGCGAAGCGAGTTCGCAGGCTTTGTACGCCGCAATCGACCCGGTGACCCCCAGGACGATCTCCTTATTCGAGATAGGTTTCATCTTCCTCGCCGCCAATGCGAGCCTTCAGCTTGTCCGCGAGGACTTCTTCCAAGGCAACGATGGTGGTTTTTCGAGAGGAACTGCGCACCATTGGCCGGGCCTCCGGCTTCGACAATTGCGAGGCGCGCTTCGCGCAAAGAATGACCAGTCGATATAGACTATCAATCTTTCCTTGAAACATCTCTACGGAAATTTTGCTCATGCTCTGCCGGGCTCCTCTTCACGCGCTTTCCAGCGCGGTTATGGCTGTCGTGACGCTCGCAGCCGCTGCGACCGAATAATGGCCTCCAAGTCGCCCACGGCCGTGTCGAGGTCCTCATTGATCACAATATAATCGAACGAGTGGCGTTCCTTAATCTCGTTTCGCGCTCCAGCAACCCGGCGCGCTATCTCTTCCCTGCTGTCCGTGGCGCGTTCAATCAAGCGGCGCTCCAACTCTTCGACACTCGGCGCCATAATGAACACGGTCACGGCATCAACGCCGGCGGCTCGCACGTTTCGCATCCCTTGAACATCAAGCTCAAAGATTACGTCCTTGCCCGAAGCGGTCAGTCGTTCCACTTCCTCGCGTGGAGTCCCGTACAAGTTCCCGTGAACCTCCGCCCACTCGAACAAGCCCCCCGAATCGCGGGCCTGTTCGAAGGTCGCGCGGTCCACGAAACGGTAGTCGAATCCATCGCGTTCGCCGCTTCGGGGCCGGCGCGTGGTCATCGAAACGCTGTAGGCCACGAGCGGATCCTTTGCCAATACACGGCGCAGGATGGTGTCCTTACCCGCTCCTGAAGGAGCGGAAATGACGATTACCAATCCGCTTTTC
>JBAZRU010000242.1:0-1372 GCA_041662805.1 Candidatus Hydrogenedentales bacterium
GGACCATCGTTGAAGAACATGCACGCCATCGAACCTACGCGCGTCTGGAGCACAGGGACACCCGCCTCGCGCGCCAACGCGCCAAGCCCATCGCACAGCGTCTTGAGCGACTGTTCGATCATCTCGACGACGCCCGGCGAAGCCAGGACGTCCAGCGTGGCCAATCCGGCGGCGGTCGCGAGCGGATTTCCCGACAAGGTGCCTGCCTGATAAATCGGGCCTACCGGCGACACATGATCCATAATCTCCGCGGGACCGCCGTACGCGCCGACCGGCAACCCGCCGCCAATGACCTTTCCGAGAGCGGTAAGGTCAGGCGTCACGCCGTAGCGCTGCTGCGCGCCGCCGAGCGCCACGCGAAAGCCCGTCATCACTTCGTCGAACACGAGCAACGCCCCATGCTGCTTTGTGAGTGTGCGCAACCCTTCGAGGTAGCCTGGTTCGGGGAGGACGACCCCCATATTGCCGGCCACAGGCTCGACGATGATGCACGCGATGGCATCGCCGTGTTTCTCAAATAAAGTCGTAGCCGCTTCAAGATCGTTGTAGGGCATGGTTAGCGTGCATGCAGCATAGCCCGCGGGGATGCCGGGGCTCGTGGGGACTCCCAGCGTCGTCAACCCGCTGCCCGCCTTGACCAGCAGGCCATCGACGTGCCCGTGATAACATCCCTCGATCTTCACCACCAAGTCCCGCTTCGTGTACCCGCGCGCAAGACGGATCGCGCTCATGGTCGCTTCGGTACCGCTGTTGACGAGGCGCACCTTCTCAATCGAAGGAACCAATTCCACGATACGTTCGGCAAGCCGGATCTCCGCTTCCGTAGGAATTCCAAAGCTGGAACCCTTCTCCATCGCCTTGGTGACCGCCTCCACGACCACTGGGTGCGCGTGCCCAAGCACCAGCGGGCCCCACGACAGGACGTAGTCGATACAACGGTTGCCGTCGGCATCGGTAATCCACGCGCCTTTGCCTTCGGCAACAAAGAACGGATCGCCGCCGACGCCTTTGAACGCGCGCACCGGGCTGTTCACGCCGCCCACCAACACGCGGTTTGCTTCTTTCCATAACTGGGCCGAGCGATCGGATTTCATGGCGCCTCCAAAGAATGTGCAAATTGGGTTGTCGAACAAGCAATAGGGTATCTTAGCATGGCGGGTGCGCGCATCCTGACCGCGCGCGAGGCCGTATGGATCGCGTCGAGTCGAATTAGTTGAGAATGCGCAATGCGAGGGACCATTCATGCGACCACAAGTCAATCGATGCTCATCCTCCAAAAATTCTCCCTGCCTTTGCATATTGGTTTTTGCCGTCCTCACCATGAGTGCAGGGGCGGGGCAACTCTCGGACCTCCCTCTCGGCCACGTCAAGA